>JBLJBD010000181.1:0-21325 GCA_047637815.1 Anaerovoracaceae bacterium | reverse complement strand
ATAGCCATGGCTTCTCCGGACCCTACGGAAATAACGTCCACTTCCCATCCGGTCTGATCGGTAAATTCAGGTAAAATGTAATCCAGAAGTCCACTGTCCTTGGTGCTGGTGGTGGTGGCCAGAATGATCTTGCCCTGAATTTCTGCAGGGCCTTCTGCTTCGGGAGCTTCCGGTGTTTCTGCTTCTCCCCCACCACAGGCGGCCAGGGAGAAGGCCATGGCCAGGACCATTAAAATTGCCAACCATCGTTTCTTGTTTGCTTTCATTGTTTCACTCCTCTTTTCTGATAAGAATCAAAAAAACCTTTCTGCTTTCGCCGAAAGGGTAGGATTGCGCGCTTAGGCCCAGCTGCAATTCCTTTCCAATGCGGGAGGCACGGAGATTTCTCGCCGTACCCATTGGTCGCCCGTCATAGCCCTTGGCCTTAGACTGCAGCGACTCGGAACTACTATGTAGTTGCTTGATTATTTTATAACAGCTGAGCCGGTTCTGTCAAATCCCAAGAAGGAAAAGAGCAAAGAAATACTAAAATCAGTCTTTTTCCCTGACCAGCTGGAATCCTCGCTTTGTCAGCTCATCTTTGATTTCCTGCACTTGCTGATGGTCCCTGGTTTCCATGACGACTTTCAGGAAGCAGCTGTTGATGGACATATTGGGATCACTGCTGTCGTGATGGACTGCGATGACGTTGCCACCTTTTTTACTGATTGCTTCCGCTACTCCCAATAATTGGCCCGGCTTATCCATCAGGGCAATGATCACCGTACTTCTACGGCCGCTCATGACCATACCCCGGGTGATGACCCGGTTGAGAATATTCACATCGATATTGCCGCCACTGACGATGCAAACCACTTTTTTGCCCGACAGGGAAATCTTGCCGAACATACTGGCTGCCACTGCAACAGCTCCGGCTCCCTCTGCCACCAGTTTCTGCTTTTCCATCAGCATCAGGATAGCCGCTGCAATCTCATCATCGGTAACAGTGACGATTTCATCCACATACTCGCTGATCTGCTGAAAGGTATTGGTTCCCGGCATTTTAACGGCGATTCCGTCGGCAAAGGTATCCACCGAAACCAGACAAGTCTTTTCACCACATTTAACCGACTCATACATGCTGGCCGCACCGGCTGCCTGGACCCCGATGATCTGGCATTCCGGTTTTAGGTGCTTGATGGCATAAGCAATTCCGCTAATCAGGCCTCCGCCGCCAATAGGAACCACCACCGCATCAACCTCTTTCAGCTGCTCCAGGATTTCCAGCCCAACGGTTCCCTGGCCGGCAATGACATCCTCGTCATCAAAGGGATGAATGAAGGTCCTGCCTTCCAGTTTCTGACGCTTCGTGGCTTCTTCGTAAGCATCGTCGTAGGTGTCTCCGTAAAGACAGACTTCGGCTCCGTAGCTCTTAGTAGCCTCCACCTTGCTGATTGGTGCACCGTCGGGCATATAGATCATGCAGGGAATATTATTTTTCTGAGCTGCCAGGGCCACCCCTTGGGCATGGTTTCCGGCGCTGCAGGCAATAATCCCCTTTGCCTTTTCCTCCTCAGAAAGTTGACTGATTTTATAGTAAGCACCCCGGACCTTAAAACTTCCAGTCACCTGAAGGTTTTCCGTCTTCAGGTAGACCTGATTTTCATTGCTGAGGCTCGGAGCCAGAATCAAATCCGTTGTCCGAACGGCATCTTTCAAAACAAAGTTTGCGTGGTATATCTTATCCAGGGTCAGCATGTCGATTCTCCTTTTTGTGTTTCTTCACAATTTTTTCACTATTTTATTGTATCACAAACAAAAATATTTGTAAAACATTCTTTACATCCCATTAATGTTTTAGGATATAATTGAATGGAAAAATCAACTAAATCTTAGCCCGATCCATCACAGTAGGAGGTCCCATGAAAAAATCATCCCCATCCCGGGAATTAATATTAAAAATTGAAAACCTGGTCCTGTTTCGAAACCTGCTGGAGAATCCGGTTATCACCAGTTTTCTGGAGAGCCTAAAGGAATCCCGCTCCGGCGCCGCGGAAGAAGAAGGCTTATCCAATGCATATCCGGAATTTTTACGTCGGTTGTATCCCAATACCACCAATTTCTCCCGGTACCTTCTTCTGCAGATACTGGCTGACGATAATTTTTTTGTCCGGGCAAAGGCCGAAGGGCAGAATTTACCGGGATTTCTCAATCTGGCTTTGGATCGGGAACTGAGTTCCTTGGAGGAACTGTCTCGCATCACCCCGGACCAGCTAAAAGCATTTCGCCTCCATCCGGAACTTTACCCTCCCTACGAAACTGAAACCTTGGATTTTCACAAGGCCTTTGCCGATTACTTGGAAACTATCCAAGGTCAAGGTTACGGTATTTATCGGCAATACGGATTTTTCCACTACGGATCAGATGGCCTGATACCGGTTCACTATCCCGACAATCAGAAACTTTCCGACCTTGTTGGTTATCAACGGCAGCGGGATCTGGTAATCCGAAATACGGAGGCTTTGCTGGAAGGGAAAAGCGCCGCCAACATCCTTCTGTACGGGGATGCGGGAACCGGAAAAAGTTCCACCGTCAAAGCCATCGCTAATGAGTACCGGGATCGAGGGCTGCGACTGGTAGAGATCAACAAGCATCAACTCCACCTCTTGTCGGAAATCATGGATTTCCTTCCTTCCTCCCACTTGTTTTTTATCATCTTTGTAGATGATCTGAGCTTCACAAAGAATGATGACGATTTCTCCATGCTAAAGGCCGTTCTGGAAGGCGGCGCTACCGCCGTCAAGAAGAATGTGGTCATCTATGCCACTACCAATCGGCGTCATCTGGTCAAGGAGTCTCTTAAGGACCGGTCTCAGGAAGAACTTTTCGTCAACGATTCCCTGCAGGAAACCATGAGCCTTTCCGCCCGATTCGGCCTTTTTATCACCTTTGAACGGCCGGACAAGGATTCCTACCTGGAAATCGTCCATCACCTTGCAGCAGAACGGGGCTTGCCTCTCAAGGGGCGGGAACTGGATAAAAAGGCGGAGGCCCACGCCCTTCTATGCGGAGGCCGTAGCCCCAGGGCTGCCCGCCAGTTCATTGATCTGATGGCCAATGACATCGAACTTTAACGGTCGGCCCTATGGAAATTCTATAATTCAAGATTAAACAAAAACACCCTGGAGAAAAATCTCCAGGGCGTCCTATTTCTTACCATTATGTAGTTGTGTTGTCAGGCCTCCATCATCTCGATGATGATTTCTCTAACCTTATTATCCAGGACTTCTGCAGAGTCTGGTGTTGATGCCGGATAGGTACTTCCTTCCATGGCCATCGATTAGGACTTTGGTTGAGACTGGCCTTTCTTTATGGACGTTCCGTCTTCTTGTTGAATCTTCGTTGGCAATGCCACTCGTCCACCTCCTGTCTATATTAACCTGTAATATATATTTACCCACAAACCAATTTTATAAGCAGGTCTGCCAGTTGGTTTGTTTTCGACACGAGCCAATCGGTTATTTCAGGATGGCACCCGTGTTGGCGGAGGTGACCAGCCGGGCGTATCGGCCGATCCAGCCGGTGGTGACCTTCGGCTCTCTGGGGGTCCAGGCGGCTCTTCGCTTTTCCAGTTCTTCGTCGCTGATCATCAGGTTGATTTTGGAGGCAGGGATATCGATGCTGATGGTGTCTCCCTCCTGAATCAGGGCGATCTCGCCACCGGCTGCCGCTTCCGGACTTACATGGCCGATGGAGGCTCCCCGGCTGGCTCCGCTGAATCTTCCGTCGGTGATCAAGGCCACGTCCTTGTCCAGCTTCATGCCGGCCAGGGCGCTGGTGGGTCCCAGCATTTCCCGCATACCGGGGCCGCCCTTAGGCCCTTCGTATCGGATAACAACCACGTCTCCCGGAACGATCATGCCGTCATAAATAGCGGCAATGGCCTCTTCCTCGCTGTCATAGACCCGGGCAGGACCTTTGTGAATCATCATTTCCTCTGCTACCGCGCTTCGCTTCACCACGCAGCCTTCCTTGGCGATGTTGCCCCACAGGATGGCGATGCCGCCAGTCTCGCTGTAGGGATTGTCGATGGGCCGGATGATTTCCGGATCCTTAATGAAAGCTCCTGCGATGTTTTCTCCCACCGTCTTTCCAGTGGCGGTGATCAGGCTCTTATCGATATGGCCCTTCTTGTCCAGCTCTGCCATGACGGCCTGAATGCCGCCGGCAAAGTACAGATCTACGATATGCTTGTCCCCCACCGGAGCCAGGTGGCACAGGTTGGGAACCTTATTGCTGATTTCGTTGAAAAGCTCCAGATCCAGGCAAATTCCAGCTTCATTGGCAATGGCCAGCAGATGGAGGACGCTGTTGGAGGAACAGCCCAGGGCCATGTCGCAGGCCAGGGCATTGCAGATGGATTTTTCGTTGATAATGTCCCGGGTGGTGATTCCCTTTTCCACCAGGGTCATGATGGCCATTCCGGCATGCTTGGCCAGCATGATTCGGCCATTGTATACTGCCGGAATCGTTCCATTGCCGGGCAGGGCAATACCGATGGCTTCCGCCAGACAGTTCATGCTGTTGGCAGTGAACATGCCGGAACAGGAACCACAGCCGGGGCAGGACCCCTGTTCGATTTCCGTCAGCTGTTCGTCGCTGATCAGGCCGGCTTTTCGGGCTCCCACCGCTTCAAAGGTATTGGACAGGCTTAAAGCGCCTCCGTCTACCTGACCGGGAAGCATGGCTCCGCCGGAAACCACCACGGCTGGAATGTTGAGTCGGGCAGCCCCCATGATCATCCCCGGTACGATCTTATCGCAGTTGGGCACCAGCACCAGACCGTCCAGACAGTGGGCCATGGCCATGGTTTCCACGCTGTCGGCGATCAGCTCCCGGCTGGGCAAGCTGTATTTCATTCCTTCGTGGCCCATGGCAATCCCGTCGCAGACCCCGATGGCCGGCATCAGGATGGGGGTTCCCCCTGCCATCCGGACTCCGGCTTTCACCGCTTCGGCAATCTTATCCAGATTGATATGGCCGGGGACGATTTCACTGTGGGCAGAGATGACCCCGATCAACGGCCGGTCCAGTTCTTCTTTCGTATATCCCATGGCATAAAACAGGGATCGCATGGGAGCCCGTTCCACTCCCTGGGTTACTTTTGCACTTCTTCGTTCCATACTATTCTCCCTTCCATGAAGAAACTTCCGGACGGATCTGCTGCTGCAGCCCTGTCCGGAAGTGGTTCTGATCCGTCTTATTTCTTCAGCCAGCTCATCATCTTTCTCAGGTCCTGGCCTACCTTGCAGAGCAGGTGATCCGCTTCCATTCTTCTGGTTGCCAGGAATCCGGCCTTGTTGGCACTGTTCATTTCGACTACGAATTTGCTGGCAAAGGTTCCGTCCTGAATTTCAGCAAGGACCTTCTTCATTTCTTTTCGGGTGTCTTCCGTGATGATTCTCTTCCCGGTTACATAGTCCCCGTATTCCGCTGTGTTGGATACGGAGTAACGCATCATTTCAAATCCGCCGCTGTTGATCAGGTCCACGATCAGCTTCATTTCGTGAACACATTCGAAATAGGCCATTTCTGGCTCGTATCCGGCTTCTACCAGGGTATCGAATCCGGCCTTCATCAGCTCGGTTACGCCGCCGCAGAGGACGGCCTGCTCACCAAACAGGTCGGTTTCGGTTTCTTCTTTAAAGGAGGTTTCCAGGATACCGGCTCTTCCGGCTCCGATTCCCGCTGCATAAGCCAGGGCATAATCCTTGGCTTTGCCGGATTTATCCTGATGGATAGCGATCAGGCTGGGAACGCCCTTGCCTTCCAGGTACTGGCTTCGGACCGTATGGCCGGGCCCTTTGGGGGCTACCATGATGACGTCCAGGAACTCGGCAGGCTGAATCTGGCTGTAATGGATGTTGAAGCCGTGGGCAAACATCAGAACGTTGCCTTCCTTCATGTGCTGAGCAACCTGACTGTTGTAAATCTTTGCTGCCACTTCGTCGGGTACCAGCATCATGACAAAATCACCGGCCTTGGCCGCTTCTTCCACTTCTGTTACCTTCAGTCCTGCTTCTTCTGCCTGTTTCCAGCTGGCGGAATCCTTCCGGAGACCTACGACCACTTCAACGCCGCTGTCCTTCAGGTTCTGTGCATGGGCATGGCCCTGGCTTCCGAAGCCTATGATGGAAACGGTCTTGCCCTTCAGCAGTCCTAAATTGCAGTCCGAATCGTAGTATTTTGTAATCATGTTCCCTATTTCTCCTCTTTTTCTTAAATATTATAACGTTGACTTTCTATGTGATCAATCCTCGAACCGGGTGTATTCCCGAACACCCCGATGGATGCCGGTGACCCCCGTTCTGCAGAATTCAACCATTTCATAACAATCCAGCATCTTCATAAATCCGTCAATTTTGTCCGGGGCTCCCGTCAACTCAATAATCATGCTGTCCTTGGACAAGTCGATGATCCGTGCCCGGTAGATGTCCACGATTTCGATGATGGCGCTTCGAACCGACTTATCGGCTTTCAGCTTCATCAGCAGCAGTTCCCGGAATACGCTTTCTGCCGGATCCAGGACAAAAATCTCCCGGACGATCTCCAGCTTACCCACCTGGGTCAGCAACTGGGACAGGGACTGCTCCGTACCGGTGAACCCGATGGTGATCCGGGTAATTTCCGGATCCTGGGTGGCCGATGCCGTAATGGTGTCGATGTTGAAACCCCGGCGACCGATCAGGCTGCTGATCCGGCTCAGTACATTATACTGGTTGTCTACCAGGATGCTGATTACTTCTTTTTTCTCCGTCATAGCCGGTCCCCCCTATCCTATGATCATATCCTCTACTGTACCACCATTGGGAATCATGGGCAATACCTGTTCTTCCCTGTCCACCAGGCACTCGATCCATACGGGGCCCTTTTCCTCCAGGGCTTTTTCAAAAGCTTCCCGGAATTCTTTCAGGTTGGCAGCCCGGTAGCCCTTGGCACCAAAACCTTGGGCCACTTTGACAAAATCCGTCTTTCGCTCTACTGTGGTGGCGGAATACCGGTCTCCGTAGAAGGCTCCCTGCCACTGATAAACCATTCCCAAGACCTGATTGTTGAGAAGGACGGTGATAATAGGAAGCCGGTGGGAAACCGCGGTGGAAGTCTCGTTCATATTCATATGGAAGGAGCCATCGCCGGTGATGTGGATCACCTGCTTTTCCGGGCATCCGATTTGAGCGCCGACGGCTGCTCCGTAACCAAAGCCCATGGTGCCCAGTCCTCCGCTGGTCAGGAATGAACGGGGCTTCAGGTGCTTGATGTATTGGGCAGCCCAAATCTGGTGCTGGCCCACATCGGTGACATAGACGGCATCATCCCGGGTCATGGCGCAGATGGTGCCGATGATCTGGTGGGGTTTCAATACCGAATCGTCATCCTTAGGCTTATAGTTTTTCTCCGCCCAGGTTCCGATCTTTTCAAACCAGGCGGGGCGATTCTTTTCTTCCACAAGGGGCAGGACCTTTTCCAGGAAATCCCGGACGTCGCAGACCACGCTCTTGCCCACCACCACATTTTTATTGATTTCGCTCTTGTCGATGTCCACTTGGACGATGGTCGCCTTGCTGCCGAACTTCTTCATGTTCTGAGCCACCCGGTCACTGAACCGGGTCCCCAGGGCAAGAATCAGGTCCGCCTGATCCATGGCCCGGTTAGAAGCCACATTGCCGTGCATCCCGATCATACCCATGTTCCGGTGGTCCTTATGGTCCAGAACGCCGGAAGCCATGATGGTGAAACAGGAGGGCATCTCCGATTTGTCCAGCAGGGCTTTCAGGGCAGGCCCCCCGTCGGAGGCTGCCACACCGCCGCCGCAGTAAACCATGGGCTGCTTGGCCTTGTTGATCATCCGGGCGATTTCCTCCAGATCCTCCTCCAGGACTTCCGGGAGAACAGCCACCGCATAGGGGGCTCCCGCCTCATAATTGGCCGATGCTCCGGTGACGTCCTTGGTGATGTCTACCAGCACCGGACCCTTCCGTCCGGACTGGGCAATCTTAAAGGCCTGCCGGATTACGTGGGGCAGATCTTCAATTTTATTGACAAAAAAGTTGTGTTTGGTAATGGGCAGAGTCACTCCGGTGATATAAATCTCCTGGAAGGCATCCCGGCCGATCAGCTCACTGGATACGTTGGAGGTGATGGCTACCATAGGGATACTGTCCATAAAGGCGGTGGCAATACCGGTTACCAGATTGCAGGCCCCGGGTCCGCTGGTAGCAAAAACCACTCCCACTTTTCCCGTTGCCCGGGCATAGCCATCGGCGGCATGGGCAGAATGCTGTTCGTGGGATCCCAGGATATGACGGATCTTATCTTGATACTTGTACAGAGCGTCATACATGTTCAGGGCCGCTCCTCCCGGATAGCCGAATACCGTATCAACGCCGTGTTCCAGCAGTAATTCTGCTACGATTTCTCCTCCAGTCAGTTTCATCATACTCTTCCTTTTCCTGCATTTCCCTGAAAATAGGGATAAAATAAGCGATTTTACTACTACCATTATACGGGACAGACGGGCAAAGTCAACCTTTTTTGTTTATCTTCACAAAAAAACAATATTTTGTTGGGTTATTTAACCAATTTTCTATTGACAAGGAATCCTCTTTCCACTATATTAGTACTATAGCAAAATTTCATAGGGACTGCGATGAAGGGAATAAGCAATAGCAGGGCATCGAAGAGAGCAGCCGGGTGGTGTAAGGCTGCATGCCTCTATTTTGCGTCTCACCCCGGAGCAGAGATACAATGAGTGGGTAATTCTTACCAATAAGAGTGGTACCGCGGAAGTCACGATGATGGCCTTCGTCTCTTATGCGTCAACGCATGGAGATGAAGGTTTTTTTATTCGAAAAGGAATTCAGAAAGGGTAAAAGAAATGAAGAATCACAGCAGGTATAAGGTGGGCTATTTCATGCCCCCAAGCCCCAATTATAAATGGGTGGAAAAAGACCATATCGACAAGGCCCCCATCTGGTGCAGCGTCGATCTGCGGGATGGCAACCAGGCTCTGATCGTCCCCATGTCCCTGGAGCAGAAAATTGAATATTTTAAATTCCTGGTAAAACTGGGTTTCAAGGAAATCGAAGTGGGGTTCCCTGCCGCCTCGGAAACCGAGTACGCCCTTCTCCGGACTCTGATCGAACACGACCTGATTCCCGATGACGTGACCATCCAGGTCCTGACCCAGTCCCGGGAACACATCATCGAGAAGACCTTCCAGTCTCTGAAAGGAGCGAAAAAGGCCATCGTCCATCTGTATAACTCTACCTCCCTGGCCCAACGGGAGCAGGTCTTTAAGATGAGCGAGGATGAAATCGTCGAAATCGCTATGGAAGGGGCCCGCCTCTTCAACAAATACGCGGCGAAAATGCCGGAAACCGATTTCCGTTTTGAGTATTCCCCGGAAAGCTTCACCGGCACGGAGATGGAGTTTGCCCTCCGGATCTGCAACGAAGTCATCGACATCTGGAAACCCTCCCCGGACAAAAAGGTCATCATCAACCTGCCGGCCACCGTTTCCATGTCCATGCCCCACGTCTATGCTACCCAGATCCAGTTTATGAGCGACCATCTCCACGACCGGGACAGCGTCATCGTTTCCCTCCATCCCCACAACGACCGGGGAACTGCGGTAGCCGATGCCGAACTGGGACTGCTGGCCGGGGGAGACCGGATCGAGGGGACCCTTTTCGGAAACGGAGAGCGGACCGGCAACGTGGACATCGTCACTGTGGCCATGAACATGTTCTGTCACGGAGTGGCCACCGGCCTGGATTTTTCCGACATGCCCAGCATCGTGGAGACCTACGAAGGGTTCACCAACCTGGCGGTCCACCCAAGACAGCCCTACGGCGGAAGCCTGGTCTTTGCCGCCTTCTCCGGATCCCATCAGGATGCCATTGCCAAAGGCATGAAGTGGCACGAGGACAAGGGGCTCAGCACCTGGAGCGTGCCCTATCTTCCCATCGACCCCCACGATGTGGGCAGGGAATACGAGGCGGATGTCATCCGGATCAACAGCCAGTCGGGCAAGGGAGGCATCGCCTATATCCTGGAGAATCATTACGGTTACGAAATTCCCAAGACCATGCGGGAAGAAGTGGGCTACTACATCAAGGATGTATCCGACAAATCTCACAAAGAACTGGCGCCCAAAGAGGTTCTGGAAGTGTTTCTGGAGGAATACGTCAATTATTTCACCCCCATCGACATCACCGACATTTCCTTCTCCAAGGATCCTTCCAGCACCAGCAGCCAGGATGTCCGGTTCAACACGGTGGTGACAGCCGAAATCAACGGCAAAGTTTATAACCTGGAAGGCCAGGGAAACGGCCGGCTGGATGCCGCCAGAAAAGCCCTGATGACCGGTCCCTATAATATGGAATACACCTTTGTCACCTACGCAGAGCATGCTCTGGAAACCGAATCGGATTCCACCGCTGTGGCCTACGTAGCCATTGCCGATAAGAACGGGCGGGTTTACTGGGGAGTAGGAACCCATAAGGATATCATCTACGCCTCCGTCAACGCCCTGACCTGCGCCATCAACCGAATGAATAAAATTGCCCCATTTATAGAGAAATAAGGAGAATACAAATATGGGAATGACAATGACACAAAAAATCCTGGCCGCCCATGCCGGCTTGGAGGAAGTGGTTCCGGGCCAGCTGATCCGGGCAAAGCTGGACATGGTCCTGGGCAACGACATCACATCGCCCGTAGCCATCAATGAATTTGAAAAAGCTGGTTTTGACCAGGTTTTCGATAAAAGCAAGGTGTCCATGGTCATGGACCACTTTACCCCCAACAAGGATATCAAAGCGGCAGAACAGTGCCGCCAGTGCCGAACCTTTGCTAAATCCTTCGGCATCGAAAATTTCTATGACGTGGGAGCCATGGGGGTTGAGCACGCCCTGCTGCCGGAAAAAGGTCTGGTAGCTGCTGGAGACTGCATCATCGGCGCCGACTCCCACACCTGCACTTATGGAGCCCTGGGGGCCTTTTCCACGGGAGTGGGAAGTACCGACATGGCCGCCGGCATGGCCACGGGAGAAGCCTGGTTCAAGGTACCGGAAGCCATCCGATTCAACATCACCGGAAAGCTGTCCGAAAACGTCAGCGGCAAGGATGTGATCCTTCACATCATCGGCCTCATCGGCGTAGACGGTGCTCTTTACCAGTCCATGGAATTCATGGGAGACGGGCTGATCAACCTGTCCATGGACGACCGACTATGCATGGCCAACATGGCCATCGAAGCCGGAGCCAAGAACGGCATCTTCCTGGTGGACGAAATCACCAGGGAATACATGGATCAGCGGGTGAACCGGCCTTACAAGGTGTACGAACCGGATGAAGATGCGATTTATATACGAACCATCGACATCGACCTGGCCCGGATCCGCCCCACGATTTCCTTCCCCCATCTGCCGGAAAACACCCGGACCATCGATGAAGTGGGAGATATCGACATCCAGCAGGTGGTCATCGGCTCCTGCACCAACGGCCGCCTGTCCGACATGAGGATCGCTGCCGAAATCATGAAGGGCAAAAGAGTCCATCCGGAAGTTCGGGCCATCGTCATTCCCGCTACCCAGTCCATCTACATGGACTGCATCAAGCTGGGGTATCTGGAAACCTTCATCGAGGCCGGCTGCGTGGTCTCCACCCCAACCTGCGGACCCTGCCTGGGAGGCCACATGGGCATCCTGGCGGCCCATGAGCGATGCGTAGCTACCACCAACCGGAACTTTGTCGGACGGATGGGCCACATCACCTCAGAAATCTATCTGGCCAGCCCCGCAGTAGCGGCTGCCTCTGCCATCACCGGTAAAATCAGCGGACCCGAGGAGGTACTATAATGGAAGTCAAAGGATTTGCACATAAATACGGAGATAACGTGGATACCGACGTCATCATCCCCGCCCGCCATCTGAATACGGCAGACCACAAGGAACTGGCGGCCCATTGCATGGAGGACATCGACCCGGAATTCGTGAAGAAGGTCCAGCCGGGGGACATCATGGTCGGAGGATTCAACTTCGGCTGCGGCTCCTCTCGGGAGCACGCCCCCATCGCCATCAAAGAGTCGGGGATCACCTGTGTCATCGCCAAGACCTTTGCCCGGATCTTCTACCGGAATGCCATCAACATCGGCCTCCCCATTTTGGAATGCGAGGAAGCCAGCGAAAAGATTCAGGCCGGTGATGAAGTTTCCATCAATTTCGATACAGGCCTCATCACCAACCTGACCCGGAATGAATCCTATCAAGCTCTGCCCTTCCCAGCCTTCATCAAGGACATCATGAGCAAGGGCGGATTGCTGAATTCCATTCGATAATCGCAAACAAAAGGAGAAGATCATGGATATACGAATTGCATTGGTTCCGGGTGACGGCATCGGCCCGGATGTGATAGAACAAACAGTCCGGGTGCTGGAAAAGGTGGGAAAGGTCTACGGCCACCGATTCACCTGGGACAAACTATTGGCCGGGGGCGCAGCCATCGATGCCACCGGCAAGTGCCTTCCCCAGGAAACCATCGACGGCTGCCGGGCCAGCGACGCGGTGCTGCTGGGGGCTGTGGGGGGATGGAAATGGGATACCCTGCCGGGAGACGAACGGCCGGAACGAGCCCTGCTGGGGCTGCGAAAGGAATTGGGCCTCTTTGCCAACATCCGTCCCGCCCTTCTCTTTGAAGAACTGGCTGACGCCTGTCCCCTGAAGGCAGAAATCGTTGAGGGAGGGCTGGATATCGTGGTAGTCCGGGAACTGACCGGAGGCATCTACTTCGGAGAAAAGGGCTACAAGCAGACCTCCATGGGTCTGGCTGCCTTCGATGTGGAGCAGTATGCAGAGGATGAAATCCGGCGGATTGCCATCGTGGCCTTCGATATGGCCATGAAACGAAACAAAAAAGTCTGCAGCGTGGACAAAGCCAATGTCCTGGAAAGCTCCCGGCTGTGGCGGCGGATCGTCACCCAGGTGGCGGAAGGTTATCCCGAGGTGACCCTGGACCATATGTACGTGGACAATGCTGCCATGCAGCTGGTTCGAAATCCCAAGCAGTTTGACGTCATCGTCACCAGCAACATTTTCGGAGACATCCTCTCCGATGAGGCCAGCATGATTACCGGTTCCATCGGCATGCTGCCCTCCGCTAGCCTGGCTTCCGGCAACTTCGGCATGTACGAACCCATCCACGGTTCGGCTCCCGACATTGCCGGACAAGATAAGGCCAATCCCATGGCCGCCATTTTATCCGCAGCCATGATGCTGCGATACACCTTCTCTCTCTCCAGGGAGGCAGACGCCATTGAAAATGCTGTTAAAGCCGTACTGGCCAAAGGATACCGGACCCCGGACATCCTGGTTCCCGGCAAGCAGGTCATGGGCACCCGGGAGACGGGAGATCGGATACTGGAAGAAATTTCTTAAGCCTATAATAGTAAAGGGGGTTTTCCCATGATAACCGGCGCAGAAGCAATGAGACTTTGTCTGGAGGCAGAAGGGGTCACGAAAATATTCGGATACCCGGGAGCTGCCATCCACCATTTCTACGAGGAATTATCCAATTCCGACACCATTGAGCACATATTAGTCCGGCAGGAACAGAATGCGGGCCATATGGCTTCCGGTTATGCCAGGACTACAGGAAAAGTCGGCGTCTGTCTGGCCACCTCCGGCCCGGGAGCCGCCAACCTGTTTACCGCCATCGCCACCGCCTATATGGACAGCATTCCCATTGTAGCCATCACCGGCCAGGTGAACAGCACCCTGCTGGGTCGGGACGTTTTTCAGGAAATCGATACCACGGGAGCTGTTTCTCCCTTCATTAAGCACAGTTACCTGATTAAAGATGCCCACGAAATTCCCCGGGTATTTAAGGAAGCCTTTCACATCGCCAGAACCGGAAGGCCAGGGCCCGTTCTCATCGACGTACCGGTAAACATCCAGAAGCAGATGATTCCCTTCAGCTATCCGGAAACCGTCAGTCTGCGAGGCTACAAGCCTACTACGGAAGGCAATGCCAAACAGATCAAAAAGGTGGCCGAAATCATGAGGGAAGTAGAGCGTCCCCTCTTCTGCCTGGGCGGAGGCATCTTCAGTGCTGGTGCCAGAGATCAGGTGATCCAGCTCTGTGAAGATTCCGGCATTCCTGCCGTCACCACCCTGATGGGGGTTGGGGCTCTGCCCACGGATCATCCTCTGAATCTGGGGATGATCGGATCCCATGGCCACAAAACTGCCAACAAAGCCCTTGCTGAAACGGACCTGCTGATCATTATCGGAGCAAGGGTCGGGGATCGGGCTTTTAACACCCTGGGAAAAGCCGACCGAAAATCCAGAACCGTTCATATCGACATCGACCCAGCGGAAATCGGCAAAAATCTCTCCACCACCATTCCCCTGGTAGGGGATATCCGGTTGGTCCTGGAAAAGCTGCTGGAAGAAAAGCCTGCCGCCGATTGCGGCGAATGGACAGATCAGATGAGCGCCGAGTCCATCAAGGAAAAGAAAAAGCAGGCGGTTCCCAAGGACGGCAGCATCGTTCCTAAGCGGTTCATGAACGAGCTGGGTAATCATCTGGAAAGAGACGCCGTGGTGGTGGCCGATGTAGGACAAAATCAGATTTGGGCTGCCAAATACATCCACCTCACCGACAACCGGTTTCTCACATCTGGCGGGCTTGGCACCATGGGCTATTCCCTGCCCGCTGCTATTGGCGTGAAAATGGGGAACCCCAAGTTACAGACCGTGGTGGTCTGCGGAGACGGCAGCTTCCAGATGATGTTCAATGAGCTTTCCACCATGGTGGCCAACGGGCTGGACATCAAGATCATCCTGCTGAACAACCGGGTGCTGGGCATGGTCCATGAGCTGCAGCGAATCGAATGCTATAAGAATTACTGCGTCGCTCTGCCGGCTATCCCCGATTTTCAACTGCTGGCCAAGGCCTTCGGCATCGAAAGCAACTGTATCCTGGGAGACGAGGAAATGGGTCCGGCGATTGAGCGGATGCTGTCCCATCCGGGACCTTATTTGCTGGAATGCATCGTAGCTCCCGAAGAATCCACCAAAAAAATCCAATGGTAAAGGAGGACAAGACGATGAAACATGTACTTTCCGTATTAGTCGAAAACCAGGCAGGTGTCCTCAATAAAATTACCGGCCTCTTTGCCCGCCGGGCTTTCAATATCGAAAGCCTTGCCGTAGGCGTTACCGACGACGAAACCGTATCACGGATCACCATGATCGTGGACGGTGGCAACAGCGCCCTGGAGCAGGTGGAAAAACAGCTGAACAAGCTAGTCTGCGTCATCAAGGTCCGGGAGATTCCGGAGGAGGATCTGATTGGCAAAGAGCTGGTCATCTTCAAAGTCAACGCCAACTCCAGGACCCGGGGGGAGATCAAAGATCTCTGCGATATCATGAATGCTCAGATTGACGATATTTCCGGTACCACCATCACGGTAGAGCTGGCAGATACGCCGGATCGGATCGATCTGTTTCAGAATATGCTGAGACCTTATAGCATCCTGGAGGTTGCTCGAACCGGCCTGATTGCCGTCCAGAAGGGCTCCGGCTATATGGGATAATGAAAATTCCCAAAATTATCTCATTTTTTTGTTGCACATCACAAATAATATGGTATAATAAATCCATTAAATGTTTGAGGAGAAGAATCATGTCAGCCATCACGACCAATGCAGCTTACAACTACTTTAGCTACGCTTACTATTTTTATGGTAAGCTATCTTTGGATTTCGCTGCAAAAGAAGGCGCCCATCCTGTCCGTTAAGACAGGGGTTACTCTCCCAAAGGGAAAGAGCATGGCTTCGCAGGTGAAATCACTTGCGGAGCCTTTTTGTTTGAATCCGTTTTACGATTCAATCAACGCCACTAACAAATCCAGTTCATCGAGATAAAGAAAGAGGGTAACATTATGATCATTATCTTAAAAGACAATCCGGAACAGAAACAATTGGAAAACCTGCGGGTATGGCTCACCAGCCTGGGCCTGTCCATCCACGAAAGCCAAGGAACCAGCACCACCATCATGGGCCTCATCGGCGATACCTCTGCCGTTGATATCGACCTGATCAAGGCCCTGGATATCGTGGAAACGGTCAAGCGGATCACCGAGCCTTTTAAAAATGCAAACCGCAAATTCCACCCGGCCGACACCATCGTAGACGTGGGAGGAGTTCCGGTAGGCGGTGGCCACTTCCAGATCATGGCCGGGCCTTGCTCCGTTGAATCAGAAGAACAGATTACCACCCTGGCTGCAGAAATCCGGGCAGCCGGCGTCAATATCCTGAGAGGCGGTGCCTTCAAGCCCAGAACCTCCCCCTACTCCTTCCAGGGCATGCGGGGAGAAGGAATTGAACTGCTGCTGAAGGCCAAAGCTCAAACCGGCCTGCCCATCGTCACGGAAATTATGGACATTTCCCAGCTTCCCCTCTTCGAAGAGGTGGATCTGATCCAGGTTGGTGCCCGGAACATGCAGAACTTCGAGATGCTGAAGGAGCTGGGACGAACCAGAAAGCCCATTCTGCTGAAGCGGGGACTTTCCAGCACCCTGGAAGAACTGCTCATGAGTGCCGAATACATCCTGGCTGGGGGCAATCCCAATGTCATCCTGTGTGAGCGGGGAATCCGCACCTTTGAAACAGCCACCAGAAACACCCTGGACCTGTCAGCCGTACCCATGCTGAAAAACATGACCCACCTGCCGATCATCGTCGACCCCAGCCACGGTACAGGAATATACAAGCTGGTAGCCCCCATGGCCTTGGCCGCCGTTGCCGCCGGCGCCGATGGTCTGATGATTGAAGTCCACAACGATCCGGAGCACGCCCTGTCAGACGGACCCCAGTCCCTGAAGCCCGGCGCATTCCGGGATCTGGTGAAAGCCATCGAAGCCATCCGCCCCTTCGCTTACAAGCGGGAAAGTTAATAGGTGAATCCCATGAAAATCGGAATTATCGGCCTAGGCCTCATCGGAGGGTCTCTGGCCAAAGCCATCAAGGAAAATACCCCTCACCAGGTCCTGGGGTTTGACAAGGATCCGGTGGTGGTCAACAAAGCCGTCCTGCTGGAAGCCATCGACCAGCCTCTCACCAAAGAAGAACTGAAGGAGTGCGATCTGGTCATCGTAGCCCTCTACCCCCAGGCTGCCATCGATGTGATCCGGGAATACGCCCCCCTTTTTAAAAAAGGATCTGTCGTTATGGATACCTGCGGTGTCAAGGAGATCGTCTGCAGCGCCATCGCACCCCTGGCCGAGGAGCATGGGTTCTGCTTTATGGGAGGACACCCCATGGCCGGTACGGTCCATTCCGGTTTTGCCTATTCGGAAAAGGCCCTTTTTGACAATGCTTCCATGGTGCTGACTCCTCTCAAGGGTACAGAAATCCAACTTGTGGATCAGGTGAAGAAGCTCTGTGTTTCCATTGGCTTCACCAATACCCAGATCGCTTCTCCCGAAGAACACGATCAGGTCATTGCTTTTACCTCCCAGCTGGCTCACGTGGTCTCCAACGCCTATGTGAAAAGTCCGGCCGCCGATCTGCATCAGGGCTTTTCCGCCGGCAGCTACAAGGATCTGACCCGGGTAGCCAAGCTCAACGAGGTCATGTGGAGCGAACTGTTCCTGGACAACCGCAGGCCCCTCATACAGGAAATCGAGGGACTGATCCAGCGGCTCGGCCAATATAAAAACGCCCTGGAAAACCAGGACGAGGAAGAACTGAAAAGACTGCTGAAGGAAGGCTCCGACCGAAAGACCCAGATCGACGGAGATTCCCTTTAGTCTCCCAAGGCGGGATTTAATTCAATGCTGTCCAGGAAACTGTGGATCCGTTCCATTTTCAGGTCCGTCTCTGCGATGGTTTCAGCGCATTCCTTCAGTTCCTTGGCAATGAACTGGGGAATATCCCCCTTGGACTTATACCGGAGTTGATGCTCCAGGCTGGCCCAGAAGTCCATGGCAATGGTCCGGATCTGAACCTCCACAGGAATCTCTTCCACCCGGTCCACAAAGAAGACCGGAACAGCGATGACCAGATGAAGGCTCCGGTAACCATTTTCTTTGGGATTTTTAATGTAATCCACTTCCCGGATGGTATGGATGTCCGACTGTCCTTTCAGGAGGCCGGCAATCAGGTAAATGTCTTCGATATAATTACAAATGACCCGGACACCGGCAATATCCAGCAGGCTTTTGGAAACGTCCCTCAGGTCCATGGAAAGGCCTTTTCGAACGATTTTTTCGGCGATGCTCTCCGGGGACTTGACCCGACTGATGATGGAATGGATGGGATTGTGCATGTGGCGAAGCTGAAAGTCAGCGTCCAGAATCTCCAGTTTGGTGGTAATCTCCTTAATAGCCGACTGGTAGTTCTTGTTGATCTTGGCATATTCGAACATCAATCCTTCCAATTGCTCCTTGGTAAAATAGTTTTCTATGTCAATATTGGAAAATTTGTCATTGTTTCTGGTATTTTTATGATCCCTCATTCTTATCCCCTTTAATAATCTGTTATTTGTACTATAATAGTATCAGGAATATTTTATCATAACCAGGAGGAAAGGCAATCCGATGAAACGAATTAACGTAGGAACTCAAAAAAAGTACGACGTGCTGATCGAAAGCGGACTGCTGGAAGAAGCAGGGTCTCTGATCCTGGACGTCCTTCCTCCATGCCGCCTGATGATTATCACGGACACAACCGCAGGCGCCTTGTACGGCAAGGCCCTCCAGGAAAATCTTTCCCGCAGCGGCTACGACGTGCTGATGAAGGCCTTTCCCCCGGGAGAATCCTCCAAGTCCCTACAGGCTTACGGGGAGTGCCAGGAGCTGCTGGCTTCAGAGAATTTTACCAGAACCGATGGAATCATTGCCTTGGGGGGCGGCGTTCCCGGAGATCTGGCCGGCTTTACTGCTGCTACCTATCTTCGGGGAATCCGGTTCATACAGATTCCTACCACCTTCCTGGCCGCCATCGACTCCTCCGTCGGGGGAAAAACCGGCATCAACCTGAGCCATGGAAAAAACCTGACCGGTGCCTTCTGGCAGCCCTCTCTGGTACTCTGTGATCCGGTCACCTTCCGAACCCTGCCGGAAGAGACCTTTCTGGACGGAGTTGCCGAAGCCATCAAATACGGTATTATTCTGGACAAACACCTCTTTTCTGAGATCCGGGAAAAGGCTCCTCTGAGTAGCGGAACCGTCGGATTGGAATCCATCATTTCTTCCTGCGTTAAAATCAAAGGAAAGGTGGTGGCAGCCGACGAGCGGGATACCGGTATGCGTCAGCTTCTCAATCTGGGCCACACCGTAGGCCATGCCATCGAAAAATGCAGCAATTACGCCATATCCCACGGCCACGCTGTGGCCACCGGCATCGCCATCGTCACCAGAGCTTCCCGGGATTTCGGCTACACGATACCGGAAGACCAGGACCGGATCCTGGAGCTGCTTTCTCTCCATGGCTTTTCTCTCCATACCCCCTTTCAGGCCGAAGAGCTCCTTCCGGTTATCCTGCGGGATAAAAAGCGGGGAGGCTCCAACATCAACCTGATCCTTCCCACCGCCATTGGCGATTCCGAGATTCGGGAGTTCCCGATCCATTCATTAGAAGGCTTTATAAAAGCCGGTTTAAGGTAGGTAACAATTATGAAAGCAACCATAGCGCCCCGATGGCTCTCAGGTTCCCTGACGGCCATCCAGTCCAAATCCCACGTCCACCGGCTGCTGATTGCCCATTCCCTGGCCGGCCAGCAGGACGGAATCCGTCTCATTCAGATATCCGAAGACATCGCCGCCACCATGGAAGCCCTCTCTTCCCTTCGGGAACAGGAGCATCCTGCCGTCCATTGCAACGAAAGCGGCTCCACCCTCCGTTTTCTCCTGCCCATCACCATGGCCCTCCGGGATTCTGCAAGGTTTTACGGGAAAGGGCGGCTTCCGGAGCGGCCTCTGGGAGAACTGAAGGCCGTCATGGAACAGGGAGGCTGTCGCTTTAGCCAGGACGGTGACGGCATGTTTCTGGTGGAAGGAAGGCTGACTGCCGGCCATTACCGGCTGCCAGGCAATGTCAGCTCCCAATACATCACCGGTCTCCTTTTTGCCCTTCCCCTGGTGGAAGGCGACAGCAAGATCATCGTCAGCAAGCCATTGGAGTCGGTAGGGTATGTCAACATGACCCTTCAGGTACTGGATCAATATGGGGTTCGGATTTTCCTGGATAAAATATCCGACGAAGAAAACATCATCTTCACCATTCCGGGAGGGCAACAATATATCCTTCCTCCGGAAGTTCCCATCCCTGAGGGAGACTGGTCCAACAGCGCCTTCTGGCTGACCGCCGGAGCCATTTCCCGAGAGGGTGAGGGGGTGACGGTCCACGGTCTGAATCCCTCTTCTGCCCAAGGGGACAAGGAAATTGCCGGTATTCTGGCTCGATTCGGGGCCCGGGTCTATCATTCCGGAAATCACTATCACGTTTCCCGGGAAAGGCTCAGCGGCATCACCATCGATGCAGCCAACATACCGGACCTGGTGCCGATTCTGGCTGTTGCCGCCTCGGTCAGCAACGGAACTACCAGGATCATCAACGCAGACCGGGTACGGATCAAGGAAAGCGACCGTCTCCATGCCATCAGTGAGTGCCTGAACGCAGTGGGCGGTCAGGTGGAAGAGCTGCCCGACGGCCTGATCATCCACGGAGTGGAGCGGCTGACCGGTGGAGAGGTTTCCTCCTTCAACGACCATCGCATCGTCATGGCCATGGCGGTGGCATCCTGTTGCTGCAACGGAGAGATCACCATCGACGGGGCGGAGGCCATCAACAAATCCTACCCCACCTTCTTTGATGATCTGAACATATTAGGAGGGCGGATCTCGTATCTGTAAACTGCCATGCAATCAACCATCGGAAAAAAACTGATTTTGTCCATAGCCGGCGGCTCCCACGAGCCGGAACTCCAGATGACTCTGGCCGGGCTGCCTGCCGGCATCTCCATCGACTTTGACCAGTTGCAGCAATTCCTGAGACGGCGTGCCCCGGGCAACAGCCCTTATACCACCCCGCGGAAGGAGGAGGACATCCCCGTCTTCCTCCAGGGCTTTTCCGGCTCCATCACCGATGGGGCTCCGATCCGGGCTATTATCAAAAATACCAATATCAGACCCGGGGATTATACGCTGGAAGTACCGAGACCCGGCCACGCAGACCTGATGGCCCATCTCAAGTACCAGGACCGGCTCAACATGTCGGGAG
>JBLJBD010000180.1:0-2539 GCA_047637815.1 Anaerovoracaceae bacterium | reverse complement strand
GACGATGAAATTCAAATTTGTTCATAATAATATCAATGTTTTTGATTTGGACCGCTCCCTGGACTTTTACCGAAAGGCGTTGGACCTGAAAGAAGTCCGACGGAAAGAGGCGTCGGACGGCTCTTATGTTATCGTTTTTCTGGCCAATGAAGAGTCGGAACATCAGCTGGAACTGACATGGCTGAGGGATAAAGAAGGTCCCTACAACCTGGGAGACAACGAATTTCACGTGGCCTTCCGGACCGATGATTTTGAAGCAGCCCATGCCCATCATCAGGAGATGGGATGCATCTGCTTTGAGAATCAGGGCATGGGGATTTACTTTATCTGTGATCCAGATGGATATTGGACAGAAATCCTGCCGGTCCGGTAGAAGTATGTCGAATTTAAGAAAAAACTGTTGTAACTTTTCCCCGAATTGATAGAGGGATTATCTCTTTTTTCAGGTATCATTGATGTAACCGTTGTATAGATAAGGAGGGTGTTACCTATGAAAAAAATTCTAATTCCGGTAGATTCATCCGATTGTGCCAAGAGGGCCATTGACGAGGGCAGGAAGTTTATGGATGCCTTCGGTTCAGAAATCGTGCTTCTTTATGTTGTTGGTATCCGTATTGCAGCCCAGAGATTCAGCACCACAGTTCCGAAACCCAGTACAACTGAAGATCCCTATGTAGCCAATGAAAAGGGCCAGGCGGAAGAAATGCTCCAGTCCTATATCGACTCCTTCGGGGATAAGAAGGACAAGGTTTCTATGATGATCATCCATGGAATCGTTGCAGACGAAATCATCAGCGCAATTAATCAGACGGATGTTGATTTTGTCATCATGGGATCCCACGGAATCGGTTCCGCCCTTTACCGCAACCTTCTGGGAAGCGTGACCAACAAGGTTCTGCATCATGCAGAAAAACCGGTACTGGTCATTCCTGAATGCAAAAAAGATTAATACTATATCGGATCAGCACCCCGGAATACCGGGGTGTTTTTTTCTTCTGTTTGTAGTAAAATGGAAATAATACGATACTCCGGAGTAAGCTAGGAGGATTTTAATGAAACGAGCAGTGAAAAAAGTTGTCACAGGCAGCGTACAGTATGATGGGGCAGGTGTTAAACTGGTTCGGGTAATTGGCAATGCAACCGTTTATGATTTCGATCCCTTTTTAATGCTGGATGCCTTTGATTCAAGAGATCCGGAAGACTACATAAAAGGATTTCCCTGGCATCCCCATCGGGGCATCGAGACGGTGACCTATCTGATTCAGGGAGACATTGAACATGGAGACAGCATCGGCAATTCCGGAAGCATTTTAGATGGGGGCTGCCAATGGATGACCGCTGGTCGGGGAATCCTGCACCAGGAGATGCCTCAGCCGGCGGATCGGATGCTTGGTGTCCAGCTTTGGCTCAACCTGCCCCAAAAGGATAAGATGACCCACCCTCAGTACCGGGACATCCGGGGGGATATGGTGCCGCTGATTCAGAAAAAGGGCGGGGAGGTCCGGGTGATTTCAGGGGCCTATGATGGCAAAGAAGGTGCTACCCGAGGGGATTACGTGGAGATGACCTTCCTGGATGTTAAGCTGGAACCGGGAGCGGTCTGGGAACTGCCTGTAAATGCAGAGGATACCGTATTCTTATATCTGGTGGAAGGAAACGCCATTGTCGGGGAGGGTGAATCCACCCTTCGCGAAAACCGCAGTGCCCTGCTCCTGACAGAAGGAGAGGAAGTTCTGGTGGAAGCGGGAAAGGAAGGGGTTCGATTTTTGCTCTTTGCAGGAGCGCCCCTTCGTGAACCCATTGCCTGGGGAGGCCCGATTGTTATGAATACCCGCGAAGAATTGAATCAGGCATTTGAGGAGATCCGGAATGGAACATTTATCACCCGATGATCAAAACCGGAATCGGCCGGTTGATCAAATCGCCCTGGAGGCGAAAGAACAAGAAGAAGTGCTGGAGGAGTTCCTCTTGCAAGAGATGCCCTTCATCAGGGCAGCAGCGGGAAAAAAACTGGGTCGTCATGTGGAAGCGGGGAGCGAAGAAGAGTTGGTCGCTCTGGAAGCCTTTGTCGAAGCCGTACATAGCTACACGCCGGAGAAGGGCAGGTTTCTGCCCTTCTCCCGTTTGGTCATGGACCGGCGGATCATCGACTGGATTCGGAAGGAAGAAAAAAATCAGCGCTTCGTTCCCATGGATCCGGAAGACATTACCCGACATATGGAGTTTAAGAGCAGCAGGAGCGATAATCTGGTGGAGGATCAGATGGAGAGTAAAAGCGATGCTGCAGAAGAAATCCACCAGCTTTCTATCGTCCTTAGTCCCTATGGCATACGTTTCCGAGATCTGCCCGACCAATCCCCCAAATCGGAAAAAACCAGAGAGTCCTGCCGGAAAGTCATTTCTGCCATCCGGGGATCAGAGATTCTTTTCAATGAAATCAAAGAAAAAAAAGCCCTTCCCCTGAAAATTTTAGAAAAAAATACGGGGGTACCCCGAAAAATCATGGAGCGGCACCGAAAATATATAATAGCAGTGGTTG
>JBLJBD010000179.1:0-5356 GCA_047637815.1 Anaerovoracaceae bacterium | reverse complement strand
ATCATCATATCATCTGCGGCAAACCGGATTCCCCGGCCTTTGTCCGGGAGCTGGTGTACGGAGTCCTGGAAAACAAATATCTGCTGGATCACATCATCGATCATTTCGTAGCCTCCGGTGCAGCGAAATTGAGAAACAGTGACCTGACTATCCTGAGAATGGGATTGTATCAGATTGGATACATGGATTCGGTGCCCTCCTATGCGGCGGTCAACGAAAGCGTAGATATGGCCAAGAAATTTGCCAAGGGCCGGGAAGGCTTTATCAACGGTGTTCTCCGGTCCTATCTCAAGGCGCCTTATGAAGCCCGTCTGCCGGATCGGAGCAAGGATGAAATCCGTCATCTTTCCGTTAAATATTCCTATGAACCCTGGATCATTGAGCTCTGGATGGAGCAGTATAACAAAGAGTTCGTGGAAGAACTGCTGAAGGCCGGTAATAAGACGCCGGATCTGGTAGTCCGGGTCAATACCCACCGGATTTCCCGGGAGGATCTGATCAAACGGTTTCAGGCCAAAGGGGTGGAAGCGGAACTCAGCTGTATCGCAAAAAACGGTCTGCGGGTCAAGGGAAGCCGTCTGATTGAAGGAAAACTTTACAAAAGCGGACTCTATTCCATCCAGGATGAAAGCTCCATGTTTGCCGTGGAAAAACTGGATCCCCAGCCGGGAGAATTCATCATTGATGTTTGTGCTGCACCAGGAGGGAAAACCCTGGCTATCGCCGAAACCATGCGGAACAGCGGCAAGGTTCTGGCCCAGGATATCTATAAGCGAAAAATAAGCATCATTCTTAACGAGGCCAAAAGGCTGGGCCTGGACAACGTGGAAGCCCGAACATGGGATGCCACGAAGGTGGATTCAGCCCTGGCGGAAAAGGCGGACCGGGTCATCGTGGATGCTCCCTGCTCCGGTCTTGGGGTCATCCGGCGAAAACCGGAGATCAAATACAAACGGAGGACAGCTGATATGGATCTGCTCCCAAGGAAGCAGCTGGAGATTCTTCAGGCAGCTTCCCAGTATGTGAAGCCGGGAGGAGTCCTTCTTTACTGCACCTGTACCATCAATCCTTACGAAAATCAGCGGGTGGTCAGCGAATTCCTGAAAAAGAACAGACTCTTTGAGCGGGTGGAAGCTTTACAGCTACTGCCAAATGTTAATGATACCGATGGATTTTTCATCTGTCGCATGAAGAAAGCAGATCGACTGGTATAATCTGGTATAAGGAGTAACATGATACAACTGGGCATGAATACCAATAGGGGCGTCCGACGGATGAAGAACGAGGACGCCTGTCATATTTGCGAGGAACATCAGGTGTTCATCGTTGCGGATGGAGTGGGCGGAAACAACTCGGGAGAGCTGGCCAGCAGGATGGCGGTGGATTATCTGAGCAGCCGGATTTCCCGGGGATGCCTGGATTTGTTGTCCAAAGAGGAAGAAATCCGCAGCTGTTTTTCTGCCATGATCCGGGAAGCAAACCGATTGATCTTTCGGCAGGCAGCCAGCTCCCCGGACAGCCGGGGCATGGCGACGACCCTGGTATTGGCCTATTTAGCGGGCCAGAAGGCTTTCGTCTTCAATATAGGGGACAGCCGGGCTTATCGATACCGAAAGGGCGTGCTGGAGCAGATTACGGAGGATCATTCCTTCGTCAATACCCTGGTCCGGATAGGAACCATCACCAGGGAAGAAGCCCGGTTCCATCCGAAGAAGAACATCATCACCAGAGCTCTTGGGGCGGAAGAGGAAGTAGAAGCGGACTTTTTCCCCGTTGACCTGGAACCGGAAGATATTCTGGTGCTTTGTACCGATGGTCTCCACGGAGAGGCCGGAGATGAAGAGATTCTGCAAATCATCCGGGAAGAAGAAGATATGCAGGATTTGTGTGATCGTCTGGTGCAGCTGGCCAATGACAAGGGGGGCAGCGACAACATCACCATCATATGCTTACGATACAAGGGGGAAAGCCATGAGTGTTAGATTGCTGGCAGGCAGATATGAATTAATTGAAAAAATCGGGGATGGGGGCATGGCAGTGGTCTATAAGGCCAGATGCCGGCTTCTGAACCGTTTTGTGGCGGTCAAGATTCTGAAACCGGAGTTTACCAAGGACCTGAAAATCATTGAAAGCTTCCGGAGAGAGTCTCAGGCAGCCGCCAGCCTTGCCCACCCCAATATCGTCAATGTGTTTGATGTGGGACGGGAAGGGAATATCCACTACATTGTCATGGAACTCATCGAAGGGCGAGTCCTTTCCGATGTGATTCAGGAAGACGGCCCCATGGATTACCGAAGGGCCCTGGAAATCGGCCGGCAGATTGCCTCGGCGCTGAGCCTGGCCCATAAAAACCATATCATCCACCGGGACGTTAAGCCCCACAATATTCTGATTACCACTGACGGAACGGCCAAAATCACCGATTTCGGCATTGCAAAGGCCATGGATGCAACGGCAGTGGAGGGTTCCTCCAGCACCATCATGGGTTCCGTCCATTATTTTTCTCCGGAGCAGGCCCGTGGCGGCTATGTGGATGAAAAATCTGACATTTATTCCCTGGGAATCGTGCTCTATGAAATGGTCACCGGAAAGGTACCCTTTGATGGAGATAATGCGGTTTCTGTAGCCCTGATGCACATCAACGAAGAAATCACGCCTCCTTCCCAGTTGGTGGAAGGACTTCCGGTGGCGGTCGAGAACATCATCATGAAAGCCACCAATAAATATTCCATCAATCGTTATGCCTCAGCGGATGAGATGCTGGAAGCCATGAAAAATGCGGATATCATCGCGAATATCGTGGGTTCTTCGGAATCCTCCTCCCGAACATCCTCCAGGGATCAGTCGGCATCAAACGGTGAAAAGGCAAGTGAAGGAAAAGAGAAAGCAGCAGAAACAATGGCAGAAAAGAAAAAGAAAAAATTCCGAATCAATAAAATAAAGGTGGCAGCCGCCATCGCAGCCCTGGTGCTGGCAATTCCTGTCAGCGGCCTGATCCTGTCCGGTATCTCTGCCCTGGGTGAAGCCGATGATGTGGAGGTTCCGGATCTTCGGGGACTTTCCGTAGAAGAGGCGGAAACCACTCTGGAAGAGGCAGGGCTGATACTGAAGGAAGGAGATCAGGTCATCGATTATGATCTGGAAGCGGGACTGATCGTTTCTCAGGATCCGGAAGCCGGTTCCATGATTAAGGAAGGGAAGACCATCACCGTCAGCATCAGCAAGGGAGCCCGGGAAGGGGCAGTGCCCAACCTGGTCGGAAAGTCCTTCCAGGATGCCGTGTTCCTTTTGGACCGGTATGGTTATACTCAAGGAACGGTAGCGGTGGAAGCCAGCCAGCTTCCCAAAGACATCGTCATTCGTCAGTCCCCGGAATCCGGGACAGAAGCCAAACCGGGCAGCCCCATCAACATCGTCGTCAGCGAAGGCCCTAAAACAGCCCTCCCCTCATTAGTTGGCATGACCCTGGATCAGGCAAAGGAAGCTTTGGCCCCCCTGGGACTGGAAATCGGAGAAATCGGCTATGAGATGAGCGGGGTTTACGCCAAGGATATCATCATCTGGCAACAGGAGCTGGACAGCAGTGCCATTCAGCCGGGAGCCAAAGTGAATATCAAGATCAGCACCGGCAATGAGCCGGCCGGATCCAAATCCATTGCCCTGGACATTGACTATTCCCGGGCAGAAAATCAGGTATTCTACCTGACAGTAACCGTGAATGATGAAACCGGGACCTATAACGTGATTTCCAGAGAACAACGAATCAAGGACAACGGAAGTGAGATCCTATCCCTTTCCGGCACTGGAAAAGGGTCGGTGACTGTCATTTTCGATGACACGGTGGTCATGCAGAAGGCGGTGGATTTTAATACAGGGACACTGGAATAGCCTATGAGAGAGGAACCGATGCAGGGAATTATCGTCAAGGGAATCGCCGGATTTTATTACGTCCTGTCTGGTGGTGAGGTCTATCAGTGCAAAGCCAGAGGCAAGTTTAAGAATCAACATATCCTCCCCACGGTGGGAGACCAGGTGATGATGGAGAAGCGGGAAGACGGGGACAGCGTGATTCTTGAAATCCTTCCCCGGAAAAACAGCTTTATCCGGCCACCCATCGCCAATGTGGACTGTCTGGTGGTGGTCATTGCCGCCGCCGAACCAGAACCGAACCTGACCCTGCTGGACCGCTTTCTGGCCATGGCAGAATACCATCAGACCCAGGCCATCCTCTGCGTCAATAAGATGGACCTGGTAACGGAAGAGACCCGGCAGAAGCTTTATGAGATTTACGGCAATCTGTATCCCCTGGTTTTCGTTTGCGGCCTTACCGGCAACGGACTGGGTGAACTGCAGCAGATGGTAGCAGGAAAGCGGTGTGCCTTTGCCGGTCCTTCCGGAGTGGGGAAATCCACGATCCTGGGCCGAATCCTGCCCCGGGAACAGATTGAGACCGGCGCAATCAGCGAAAAGACGAAAAGGGGAAAGCATACAACCCGCCATGTGGAAATCTTCCGGGCAGGGGAAAATACCCTTCTCTATGATACCCCCGGATTCACCTCCTTTGAGGTGCTGGAAGCGGAGGAAGACGAGCTTTCCCAGTGCTATCCGGAAATGTTGCCCCTGATGAACCAGTGCCGGTATGATAATTGCCGTCACTTGAACGAACCGGGATGCGCCGTTATTGAAGCCGTTGAAGAGGGAAGGATCCATCCCTCCCGATACCGGTCTTACAGCGGGCAGCTCCAGGAAATCCGACAAAAGCCCCGATATCAGAAAGGAAAGAAATCATGAAATTAGCCCCATCCATACTATCCGCCGACTTTTCCAGACTGGGAGAAGAGGTGGCAGCTATCCAGCGGGGAGGTGCCCACTACATCCACGTGGATGTGATGGACGGTCATTTTGTCCCCAACATCAGCTACGGGCCCACAGTGATGAAAAGTCTTCTGGGAAAGACCACTGTACCCTTTGATGTTCATCTCATGATTGAAAATCCTTCTTTTTTCTTTCAGGATTTTGCGACTCCCAATACGGAATTCATCACCATTCATGAAGAGGCCTGTTCCCATCTGCACCGAAACATTCAGGAAATCCATGACCTGGGAATCAAAGCCGGCGTGTCCCTGAATCCGGCAACTTCCCTGGCCACTCTGGACTATATTCTGGAGGAAGTGGATCTGGTGCTGATCATGTCGGTGAATCCCGGTTTCGGCGGACAGAAATTCATCCCTTCCGCCCTGGAAAAGATCCGGGCCCTCCGGGAGATCCGGGAGGAAAACAACCTGAATTTCCAGATTCAGGTGGACGGGGGCATCACCCTGGAAAACGCGGGAATTGTCCTGCAAGCCGGAGCCGA
>JBLJBD010000178.1:0-3483 GCA_047637815.1 Anaerovoracaceae bacterium | reverse complement strand
GTTGCTGCCCAGGGAGGCGTAGGTGTCATCTCCGCCGCCCAGCCCGGATTCAACGAACCGGATTTTGACAAGAATCCAGTGGAAGCCAATACCCGTGCCCTGAAGCGGAACATCAAAGAAGCCCTGGCTATTGCAGCCAAGGGGGAGAACCCGGGAGCCGTAGGGGTCAACATCATGGTAGCTGCCCAGCACTATGAGGATTATGTCAATGCAGCCATCGATGCCGGAGCCCAGATCATCATTTCCGGTGCCGGACTGCCCACTTCCTTGCCGGCTATCGAAAAAACAAAAAATGTCAAGCTGGTTCCCATCGTATCTTCTGCCCGGGCAGCCGGACTGATCATCAAAAATTGGTCCAAGAAATACAACCGGGTTCCCGATGCCGTCATTTTCGAAGGCCCCCTGGCTGGAGGCCATCTGGGCTTTAAGGAAGAACAGCTGGATCTGGCCGAGGAAGCCTTTTACAAGACCATCCGGGAAATCAAGCAGGAGCTGTCCGATCTGCCCGATTGCCCCCTCATCGTGGCCGGTGGCATCTTCAACCGGAACGACGCCCTGAAGGCCATCTCCCACGGAGCCGACGGAGTCCAGATGGGCACCCGGTTCGTCACCACCGAAGAGTGTGATGCCCCTATGGCCTTCAAGCAGGCCTACCTGAACTGCAACAGGGAGGATGTGACCATCATCAAGAGCCCCGTAGGCATGCCGGGTAGAGCCATGAAGAACAGCTTTTCCCATCGGGTGGGAGAAGAGGGACAGCGGGAAGCCATTGCCCGGTGCAACAACTGTATCGTGCCCTGCAATCCGGCAACGGCCCCCTACTGCATCACCAGCGCCCTGGTTCGGGCTGCCCGGGGAGATGTGGAAAACGGCCTGGTATTTTGTGGCGCAAACGCCTGGAAGTGTGATAAAATAGAAACCGTGGAAGACATATTCAAGGAGTTTAAAGCGGGGTCTTAGCATGCTGAGCATTTATTCCGGGCGAGAAAATCTGGATAAAGAAAAATTTATATTCGACCATATAGAAGGAAAGACCCTTCTGCTCGTCCCCGACCAGTTCACTCTGGGGGCCGAGCAGAGGGCCTTTTCTGTTCTTGGGGTCCGGGGGCTGCTGGACCTGGAAGTCCTGAGCCCATCCCGGCTGGGACACCGGATCCTCAGCCAGACTGGAGGAAGTCGAACCCCCTTCGTGGATCAGGTGGGGCGACATATGGTCCTGACCCGGATCCTGCGGGATGAAGCCATGAATCTGGAAGCTTTCCGGGGGCTGGAAGGAAAACCGGCCTTTGCCCTGGCGGTAAACGATATGATTTCAGAAATGAAGCAGTTCAGTACAACTCCTAAAGATCTGGAAGAAATTCTGGGGAAGCTGGAAGAACCGCTGCTGAAAAAGAAGCTGGGGGATATCCACCGTATCTACAGCCGGTATGAAGAATCCATCGAAAACCGTTTCGCGGATACGGAAGACCGGATGACCTTATATATCAGCCGACTGGGTGAATACGAAGAGATCCGGGGCACCCGGATCTGGATCTGGGGCTTTGACTATTTTACACCGAAAAATCTGGAACTGATCCGGGAACTGATGAAGCACGGAAAGGAGGTCAACCTGGTTCTCACTCTGGATGAAGGATGCCGAGACGAAGATCTCTTTTCTGTGACCAGGGGGATGAAAAACCGGATTTTGGCCATTGCCCGGGAAGAGGGAATTTCTGCCCGGGAGATTCCTGTTCCGGAGGACTATAAAATTCCTGCAGGAGTTGGAGAAGGGGAAAAGCGTCCTTCATTAATCAGTCTGGAACAGGAGCTCTTTGCCCTGCCCATGAAACCAGCACTCAGCCGGGAAGGGGTCACCCTGGTCCGGGCGGCCAGCCTTTACGGAGAAACGGAAAGCGCTGCGGCCCACATCCTGAGTTTGGTCCGGGATCAGGGGCTGCGGTTTCGGGACATCGGGGTGGTTTGCAACGACCTGGAGGTTCGGGGATCCATCATGAAGAGGACCTTTGAAGAATACGGGATACCAGTATTTCTGGACACCCGCCGTTCCTGTACCCATAATCCTCTGGTGGAATCCATTGCCTCCGTTCTGGATTTGATGATCCGGGGCTGGCGGACCGAAGATGTTTTTCGCCTGATTAAAACCGGGCTGGGACCCTTACTGCCCGAAGAGGCAGAGGAACTGGAAAACTACGCCATTCAGTACCGGATTCGGGGAAGCCAATGGAAGAAACCCTTCCGGCGGGGACTTTCCGAATATGGAGAGGAAGGGCTGTTGGAACGGAACCAGGAACGAGAAAAGCTGGTGGCGGGATTGGCTTCTCTGGAAGAAGAGTTTCGGAAGGGGAAGAAGACGGGAGAAAAACTCCGGGCCCTCTACCGTTGGATGAGCGTAGAAGGCAGGCTGCCCGAAAAATTGGAGTCCCTGATGGAGGGGCTGGAGAAGGAAGGCCATCAGGAACTGGCCGATGAAACCAGCCAGATCTGGCAGACGGTGGTGGACCTGATGGACCAGATGATGCTGCTCCTGGGAGAAGAGGAACTGCCGGACGCTGAGTTTGCCACCCTGATGAACACGGGATTTTCTGCTATGGAGATCGGCCTGATCCCCCCGACCGTGGACCGGCTGACGGTGGGAACCATGCAACGGACCCGTTTTTCCAGCCTGAAAGCGCTGGTGGTACTGGGTGCCAATGACGGAATCCTTCCCCAGGAAGCCAACCGGGAAGGACTCCTGAGCGAGGATGAGAAGAGGCGCCTTTACCAGAACCGGATTCAGCTTTGTAAGCTGGATGAACTGATGAATCAAGAGGAGAAGCTGGGCATCTACCGAATGCTTTCCCTGCCACGCAGGGACCTTTGGATTGGCTGCTCCGCCACCGATGAGGAGGGAAAGGACATCAAGCCCTCCGTCGTCTTTGAATCCCTGCTGCGGATTTTCAGCACCCAGCCGGAGAAGGACATCCTGAGCAGGGAGGATGGAATGGAGCTTCTTTCCGCGCCTCAAAGCGGACTCCGCCACCTGGCAGAAATGCTCCGGAGAGGCCTGGAAGGGGAAGCTGTTGATGAGGAGTGGCAGGAAGCTGCCACCTGGTACCGGGGAAATGAAGAAGAAGCCCTTCTCCGCTTGGAGGAAGGAATCTTCCACACCGGCAAGCAGGAAGACCTGGAAAAAGAACTGGCAGAAGCCTTGTATCAACGGGAATCGGGGGAACTTCGGGTCAGCCCCTCCGGTTTGGAAAGCTACAGCCGATGCCCTTTCTATTACTTGATGAATTATGGCATCCGACCGGAGGAACGCAGAATCTACCAGGTGGCCGGGCGGGAAATCGGGGATCTCTATCATCAGTGTCTCATGGAAATCTCCCGGGAACTGTCCCGAGGGCAGGGATCCATCACCGCGGAATCCTCTCCCTGGATGACCATCGGCAAGGAGCAGTGTTATTCTTTGGTTGATTCTATCGTTGAGCGGGAAGCCGGCCGGTA
>JBLJBD010000177.1:0-12041 GCA_047637815.1 Anaerovoracaceae bacterium | reverse complement strand
TGCTGGCCATCACAGGAGGAGCCCTGGGCTTCCTTCCCTATAATTTTCATCCTGCCAAGATTTTCATGGGAGACAGCGGTTCCCTCTATCTGGGATTCATGCTGGCTACCCTGTCCATTATGGGCCCGGTAAAGGGAGCCACCATCGTGGCCACCATCGTACCGGTGCTAGTCTTGGGGATCCCCATCTTCGACACAGCCTTTGCTATTCTCAGAAGGCTGGTCAACCGCCGGCCGATCATGGAAGCCGACAAGGGTCATCTCCATCACCGGATGATGGCAGTCGGACTGGGCCAAAGACGTACCGTCCTGATGATCTACGGAATCAGTGCCGTTATGGGCATCGCCGCTATCCTATACAGCCGGGACCTGTTCCTGGAAACCGCCGGATTGGTCATTGTAGCGGCCACCTTTATTTACATTTATATCACCGATTACACCAATCAGCCGCTGACCATTGATGCTGTTGATATCGCTGCGGAGGAAAAACTCCAGCAGAAGGCGGAAAAAGAATAGAAGAAAATATTATAATAGGTATAAATCATCGTATTAGGAAAAGGAATCAGACATGAAAGTAATGACCGTTTTCGGAACCAGGCCCGAAGCCATCAAGATGGCTCCCCTTGTCAAGGAACTGGAAAAAAGGGAAGGGATCACTTCTGTTTTGTGCGTAACCGCTCAGCATCGGCAGATGCTGGATCAGGTGCTGGAGCTGTTCCAGCTGACCCCGGATTATGACCTGAACATCATGAAGCCCAACCAGACCATCAGCATGATCACCTCCTCGGTGGTCACCGGCCTGGAAGAGGTTCTTATACAGGAAAAGCCGGACATGGTTCTGGTACACGGGGACACCACCACCACCTTTGCCACCGCCCTGGCTGCTTTTTATCAGCAGATTCCGGTGGGTCATGTGGAAGCCGGTCTCCGGACCTATGATAAGTATTCCCCCTTTCCGGAGGAAATGAACCGGGTCCTGACAGGCCACCTGGCTGATATCCATTTTTCCCCTACTGAAAACAATCGGAACAACCTCCTGAGAGAAGGAATTTCTCCGGACAAAATATTCGTGACAGGCAACACGGTCATCGACGCCCTGCTGCAGGTGGCGGGCAAACCTTATGAGTTTGAGGATGAAACCCTGAAAGCCGTGGACTTTGATAAACGGCGGGTTGTAACCGTGACCTGCCACCGGCGGGAAAATCTGGGAGAGAATATGGAGCACATTTTTGGGGCTATCCGCAGGATCGCGGAGGAGTTCGCCGATGTGGAAGTGGTTTACCCGGTTCACATGAATCCGAAGGTCCGGGAAACCGCGGGAAAGGTGCTGGCCGGCATGGACCGGGTCCATCTGATCGAACCGCTCCAGTATCAGCCCTTCGTCAACCTGATGGCAAGGTCCTACCTGATCATCACCGATTCCGGCGGGATGCAGGAGGAAGCTCCTTCCCTGGGAAAACCGGTACTGGTAGTCCGAAGGGAAACAGAACGTCCTGAGGCGGTAGAAGCCGGGACAGTAAAGCTGGCAGGAGTAGAAGAAGAGACCATTTACGGAATGGCTAAGGAGCTCCTGAGCAATCAGGAAAGCTACAATAAGATGGCCTTTGCCGTCAACCCCTACGGAGACGGCCGGGCTGCAGAAAGGATTGTTGACCTATTAAGCCAGAGAAAGTTATAACCATTGAGACAAAACCGCTTTATAAAACTCTTGTAAAACTGGCTTTGCCGATTGCCGCGCAAAGCCTTATTTCGTCTACCCTGAACTTGGTGGACAACCTGATGGTCGGCAGCCTGGGAGAAACAGAGCTGGCAGCTGTGGGTGTTGCCTCCCAGATCTTTTTCATCCACTGGATGCTGATGTTCGGATTTACCAGTGGTTCGGCCACGTTCATGGCCCAGTTCTTCGGAAGCAACAACCTGTCCAGCATCCGAAAAACCGCCGGCTTTGCCATCACCGTCTGCGGTGGATTCAGCCTGATCCTCTTCAGCATCGCGTTTTTTGCTCCGGAGTGGGTCCTTTCTATTTTTACGGATATTCCAGAGGTTTTGGCTCTCGGAAAAGGATATGTCCAGTGGGTGGCCTTTACCATGCTGATGATCAGCATTACGGTGCCCCTGACCGCTTCTCTGCGGGCGACCCATCAGACTCATATCCCTCTGCTGATCAGCATTGGGGTGTTCAGCACCAATACCTTCCTCAATTATATACTCATATTCGGAAATTTCGGAGCCCCGGCCCTGGGCGTGACGGGAGCCGGCATTGCTACGCTGATTGCCCGGACCCTGGAAATCCTGCTGGTCCTTTATATGGTTTTCGGCCGAAGGAATCTGATTTCCGGAAGACTCCGGGAATTTTTCGGCTGGAGCCGGGCCTTTATCCTTCGAGTCGTTCGGAATGCCGTTCCTACTACTATCAATGAAACCATGTGGGGAATCGGTACGGCTATGTATGTGGCAGCCTATGCCCGGATTGGGGTGACCGAGTATGCAGCGGTGCAGGCCAGCAATACCATCAACCATGTATTCATCATGGCGGCCTTCAGCCTGGGGGATGCTGCTCTGATCCTGGTGGGGCAGAAGATCGGGGAAGGAAAGCTGGACTATGCCTACTATCTTGGGAAACGGCTGCTGCGAATCGGAACCATCATTGGTGCCCTGCTTGGGCTGTTGCTGATTGTTTTCTCCAAACCCCTGATTTCCCTGTTCGGATTTACTCCCCAGGGCGCTCAGTATGCCTTTTTAATCCTGTTGATCTATGGTCTCAGCATGGGCCCTCAGCTGTATACGGGCATGAACATCGTGGGGACTTTAAGGGCAGGGGGGGATACCCGATTTGCCATGTTGACAGAATGCGGAACCATTTGGCTGGTGGGAGTGCCCATGGCCTTCCTGGGAGCTCTTGTTCTGGAACTTCCCATTTATTGGGTGGTTCTTATGGTTAAAATGGAAGAAGTGGTAAAATTTTTCATTCTTCACCGCCGGTTCATTTCCGGACGATGGGTCAAGAATGTTATCAAAGATTTGTGATTAACAGCAAGAAAGGGCCCAAAAAAACACAAAAAAACAAACTAGTATAAAAAAAATTTAAAAAACCCAAATTATGCTTTACTTTTAAATTTAGAGGGCTATAATGGTTTTTAACGTTTAATGATATTATATAATGGGCGGAGAATTGAGCTTTATAAGAAGGGCAACCGGATGAGTGATCTGACAAGTTTTAAAAACAAAATCTTCTTTCATGCCATCATCATCATGGGAATCATTGAGGTGATTTCCCTTCCGTTCCTCGGTCTGGATGTCAAATTCGGATACGGTCTCCTGATGGGAACCTGTATTTCAATCGTCAACTTCAACATCATGGCCTTCACCTTCAGCCGGGCCCTGAACAGCGGAAACAAAGCACTGGTCGTTTTAAGTTATCTGCTGCGCCTGGCTATCTATGGATTTGCCTTGATATCAGCCTTTAAGGTGAACAATACAGCGGCCCTGGCTTGTGCCCTGGGTTTCCTGACTGTAAAGCTGGCGATTTATTACATCCACGGGTTTAAAGCGAAATTTTCCAAGGACCGGAAGGTCCGCCCGGAAGTTATGGAGCAATTTGAAAGAGAAGACAAAGAGAAAGAGCTGAAAAAAGAGCGTAAGCGAAACGGCCTTTCAGAGGAGGAAGAGTAATGCATGATTTAAGCCACTTGGGGCCAAGGATCATAGTGGGATTCGGTGACGGCAGCGTATTCATTACAGAGACAGTTTTCTTTGCGATGATCGTGGCGGCAGTCATGATCGCACTGGCCTTCTGGTCGACCCGCAGGATGGAGCAGCAACCTAAGGGTAAACAGGTGATCGTGGAAATGATCGTTGAAGGGATTTACAAGCTGACAGAAGGAGCCATGGGAAAACACAACTCCCATTTTGCCCCCTATGTTGGCACCCTGTTCATTTTCCTGCTGCTGGCCAACTCCTTAGGAATGTGGGGATTCCGCCCGGTAACGGCGGATGTGAATACCGCATTTGCCCTTTCCCTGACCACCGCCTTCCTGATGCAGTATAATGGCATCAGGACCATGGGTTTCATCGGAAAGATCAAGCACATGTCCAGCCCCTACCCCTTTATGTTTCCCCTGAAGATCATCGAGGAACTGTCCTTCCCGATTTCCCTTGGCTTCCGACTTTTCGGCAATATCCTGGGAGGAGCCATTGTTATGGCCCTGATCTTCACCGCACTGGAAACGGGATCCCATGCCCTGCACCTGCCGATCCCACTCCTGCAGGCAGTCATACCGCTGCCCTTTAATCTGTTCTTCGATGTGTTTGAACCGATTTTGCAGGCATTTATTTTCACTATGTTAACAATGGTATTCGTTTCCATGGAGATCATCATCCACGGCACCGAAGACCATCATTAAAAATTAATTTTTTTCACAAAACAGGAGGTACTATTATGCCATTAATTACACCAGAAGCATTCGTATTGGGTTTATCCGCCATCGCCGCTGCCTGCATCGGTCTCGCTGCCGTCGGTATTGGTCTCGGTCAGGGTTATGCAGCCGGAAAAGCGGTTGAAGGCGTTGCCAGACAGCCGGAAGCCCAGGGAGATATATTAAAGACTATGCTGGTTGGACAGGCTGTAGCAGAAACCACTGGTATCTTTGCATTCCTGATCTCCATGATCCTGTTGTTCGTCAATCCGCTGGTGGGCATGCTCTAAGCCATGCCGGCGCGGATCACAACAGAGAAAGGAGGATATTGAAATGCATCTATATACACCGCTGATTAGCTTCAACTGGACCCTGCTCATGATTTGGGCCACAGTGATGGTACTGTTCATTATCCTTAAAAAGAATTTTTTCGAAAAGGTTCATAATTTCGTCCAGGCCAGAGAAACTGCCATCAAGGACTCCTTCAGCAATGCCGAACTGACCAACAAGCAGGCGGATGAAAGGCTGGAAGAATACAACAAGCGGCTTCTGAACAGCGAGACGGAAGGCCGGGAAATCGTTAAAAATGCTAAAATCAAGGCAGATGCCCAGGCCAGAGAGATCATCGACAATGCCAACAAGCAGGCATCCCGGATCATCTCCCAGGCAGAGCAGGAAATCGAACGGGAAAAGGCTGTGGCCCTGTCCCAGCTTAAAAATGAAATCGGCGTCCTGGCTCTGATGGCTGCAGAAAAAATCATTGAAAAGCAGATCCAGGTGGAAGGCCAGGCGGAGATCATTGACCGGATCATCGAACAGGCAGGTAACTCGACATGGCAGAGCTGACGATTGATAAGGTATACGCCAAGGCCCTCTATCAGGTGGCCCAGGAAATGAAAATAGAAGAAAAGGTGGTTGCCGAGGCCAAGGAAATCGGCGCCATCATGAAAAGGGAGCCGGACCTGAAGCGGTTCATGGACTCCCCCATCATTTCTGTTGCCGAAAAGAAGCAGGTTCTGGGAGCCATCTTCCAGGATCAGATTTGCGAGGAACTGATGAATTTTCTCTTTGTCCTGGTGGACAAGGGGCGGACCCGTCATTTTGAAAAGATCCTCGGCAGGCTGATTCGGATTTCCATGGAGGAAGAAGGGGTCTCTGCCGGAGTCATTTACTCCACCCAGCTTCTTTCCAACGAACAAATGGAAGGGTTTGAGGCCCAGACCGGGAAATTGCTCCGGAAGAAGGTCCACTTGGAAAACCATGTAGATTCTAGCCTTGTAGGAGGCGTTAAAATTCTAATTGAAGGAAAAATAATCGATGCCTCGTTTAGAAAGCAACTGGACAGCTTCCGGGATGCTTTGAACTAAAAACGGGAGAAAGGAGGCGAAAGAATGAACCTAAGACCAGAAGAAATCAGTGCGATAATCAAAGAACAGATTAAAAATTACAAAAATGAAATAGAGATTTCCGATTTCGGCACCGTTCTCCAGGTTGGAGATGGGATCGCCCGGGTTTACGGACTGGAGAACTGCATGGCAGGCGAACTGCTGGAGTTCCCGGGAGAAATCTACGGGATGGCCCTGAACCTGGAAGAAGATAATGTGGGTGCCGTTATTCTTGGATCCGATACAGACATCAAGGAAGGCGATATCGTCAAGCCTACCGGAAGAGTGGTGGAAGTGCCGGTCGGCGATCAGCTGATCGGAAGAGTCGTCAATGCCCTGGGGCAGCCCATCGACGGAAGAGGGCCCGCTCATACGACGGAGGTTCGGCCCATTGAATTTCCAGCCCCCGGTGTACTGCAGCGAAAATCCGTTAACCAGCCTCTCCAGACAGGAATCAAGGCCATTGACTCCATGATTCCCATCGGAAAAGGTCAGCGGGAACTGATCATCGGAGACCGTCAGACGGGAAAGACGGCCATTGCCATCGACACCATCATCAACCAGGCTAAAGAAAACGTTATTTGTATTTACGTAGCCATCGGCCAGAAAAAGTCCACCATTGCCCAACTGGTTCAGACCCTGGAAAGCAAGGATGCTATGAAGTATACCATCATCGTTTCGGCTACCGCCAGCGATGTGGCTCCCTTGCAGTACATTGCTCCCTATGCGGGCTGCGCCATGGCAGAGCACTTTATGTATCAGGGCAAGGACGTTCTGATTATTTACGATGACCTGTCCAAGCATGCGGTGGCCTACCGGGCCATGTCCCTGCTGCTTCGAAGACCGCCTGGCCGGGAAGCCTATCCAGGGGATGTATTCTACCTGCACAGCCGTTTGCTGGAGCGGGCAGCCAAGCTTTCTGATGAACTGGGAGGCGGTTCCATTACGGCTCTGCCTATCATTGAAACCCAGGCCGGCGACGTTTCCGCCTATATCCCCACCAACGTCATTTCCATCACCGATGGACAGATTTTCCTGGAATCGGAGCTGTTCTTCACTGGTCAGCGACCTGCCGTCAATGCAGGTATTTCCGTATCCCGAGTTGGAGGAAGTGCTCAGATTAAGGCCATGAAAAAAGTATCCAGCAAAGTAAAACTGGAGCTGGCCCAGTATCGGGAACTGGCAAGCTTTTCCCAGTTCGGATCCGATATCGACAAGGACACCAAGGACCGGCTGGATCACGGACGTATCCTGATGGAGATCCTGAAGCAAAGTCAGTATTCCCCCATCGATGTTGTGGATCAGATCATCATCATTTATGCCGCCAGTCATCACTGGCTGATGGACATCGAAGTGGAGCGGATCAAGGAATTTGAAAAGGAACTGTATTCCTTTATCGATACCCATTATGCCCAGATCAAGAAAGCCATCCGGGAAAGCGGAGAAATCTCAGCAGATACGGAAGCCCTTCTGAAGGAAGCCATCGCCAAATTTAAAACCACCAGCGAAGTCAAGGACATGCTCGTTGACGGAGTTGTCTGCATTCCGGTTTAATGAGGCTGTGGATCCGAAAGGAAAGGGGTGAATAAATGGCTACCAGCAATCTGAGAGATATAAAAAGAAGAATAAAGAGCGTCAACAGCACGGAGCATATTACCAATGCCATGAAGCTGGTTTCCACTGCAAAGCTCCGGAAAGCCAAATCCACCTTTGAACGGACCAGAGAATACTTTCACTACATCACGGAATCCATCGAAGAGATTTTCAACAGCACGACCGATGTTCCGGAGAAATATCTGGCTGGAAACCGGGAGATAAAAACCCGATGCTATGTGATTATGACCAGCTGCCGGGGCCTTTGCGGAGGTTTTAACACCAACGTGATCAAGGAAGCGGACCGGCAGATGGCCCATGACCTGAATCCTCCGGTTATTGTGGCCGTGGGGAGCCGGGGCAAGGAATATTACGAAAAGAAGTGCCATTACATTCACAGCGAATACTGTGCACCTCCTGAAAATATTTCTTTTATGGAAACCAGAGGAATCAGCAAACCCATCATCGAAATGTATGACGCGGGGGAGATCGACGAAGTAGTCATGATCTATACCTCCTTTGTCAGCACCCTGGAACAGCAGGTCAAGACCGTTACTCTGCTGCCTTTCCAGATTGATTTTGACCCCAATGTGATGAAGCTGGACAAGATTGTGGAATATGAGCCTTCGGTAGAGGAAGTGTTTAACTACCTGGTGCCGAAGTATGTTGAAATTATGATATATGGAGCAATCGTGGAATCTGCAACCTGTGAACATGCCGCCCGGCGGATGGCCATGGAAAGCGCCACGGATAATGCAAGGGAAATGCTTGCAGACCTATCTCTGTATTATAATCGTGCAAGACAGGCCAGCATCACCCGGGAAATCGTGGAAATCGTTGCTGGTTCGGAAGCACAGAAATAGGAGGTGAGGAACTTTTGACTAAAGGAATAATACACCAGATCATCGGACCAGTTCTGGACATCAAGTATGATCAGGAGCATTTGCCCGAGCTGCTGAACGCCATCATCATCCGGCATGGAGGCCGGGAGATCGTGGCAGAGGTAGCCCAGCATATTGGAGATGATGTGGTTCGATGCGTAGCCCTTTCATCCACCGATGGTCTGACCAGAGGCATGGAAGCAGAGGATACCGGTGCCCCCATCAGTGTGCCGGTTGGCAAGGAAGTCTTAGGACGTCTATTTAACGTCATCGGCGCGACGATTGATGAAAAGGGACCGGTTAATACAGAATTGAGAAGCCCGATTCATCGGCCGGCTCCGGACTTTGATCAACAAAATACTTCGACTCAGATCTTTGAAACGGGTATCAAGGTCGTTGACCTGATCGCTCCCTATACCAGGGGTGGTAAGGTCGGCCTCTTCGGTGGAGCCGGAGTTGGAAAGACGGTTCTGATTCAGGAACTGATCAACAATATCGCTAAGGAACACGGAGGAATCTCCGTATTCGCCGGCGTAGGAGAACGTACCCGTGAGGGGAACGATCTTTATTATGAAATGATTGAATCCGGCGTTATCAACAAGACCGCCATGGTCTTCGGACAGATGAACGAACCCCCGGGAGCCCGTATGCGGGTAGCCCTGACGGGTCTTACCATGGCTGAATATTTCCGGGATGAGGAAGGACAGGACGTACTGCTCTTCATCGATAACATCTTCCGGTTCACCCAGGCCGGTTCGGAAGTATCCGCGCTGTTGGGCCGTGTGCCTTCCGCAGTAGGATACCAGCCTACCCTGGCAACAGAAATGGGTGCTCTGCAGGAACGAATCACTTCTACCAAGAAGGGATCCATCACCTCGGTACAGGCTATTTACGTACCGGCGGATGACCTGACGGACCCGGCTCCGGCCACCACCTTCGCCCATTTGGACGCTACAACGGTTCTTTCCCGGGCCATCACGGAACTGGGGATCTATCCGGCGGTTGACCCGCTGGAATCCACCTCCCGAATCATGGACCCGCTGATCATCGGAGAAGAACATTATAATACAGCTCGAGGCGTGCAGGAGGTCCTTCAGCGATACAAGGACCTGCAGGACATCATCGCCATCCTGGGTATGGACGAGTTGTCGGATTCCGACAAGCTGGTAGTATCCCGAGCCAGAAAGATTCAGCGATTCCTGTCACAGCCCTTCAGCGTTGCAGAACAGTTTACCGGTACTCCCGGCAAATACCTGCCTCTGAAGGAAACGGTCCGGGGATTCCGGGAAATTCTGGAAGGCAAGCATGACGCCATTCCGGAAGGTCTGTTCCTCTTCGCCGGCGGAATCGATGAAGTCGTAGAAAGGTTTAACAAGAGCAATGGCTAAAAGCATTCTGCTGGAGGTCATCACACCTTCCAAGCTTTTTTACAAGGGAGAAGTGGAGCTGGTCATCTGCAGGACGCTGACTGGAGATGAAGGCTTTATGGCCAACCACTCCTGGGCCTGCAAGCTGCTGGATGTAGGCGAGCTCTGGATCCAGGAAGCAGGAGCCAAGGATTTCCGGGTAGCAGCCATCGCCGGCGGCTACGTGGACGTCAAAGACTACATCGTCATCTACACCGATGCGGCGGAATGGTCCGGCGACATCGACCGGGAAAAGGCCCTGAGCGAAAAAGAGCGGGCCGAACAATGGCTGGCCCAGCCCCACACCAAAGAGGAATACGACAATGTCCTTCTGGCCAAGATGGCCATCGCCAAATCCCTCACCCGGATGCACGTCTCCGAGGGCGGCGCCCGAAGGAAAAGATAACCACCTTTATAAGCAGTTCTACAAATTGGTATGCGTCGACAAAAAAAGACAAGCGTTCAACCCCTGTAAAGGTTGCAATTGCTTGTCTTTTTGCTTGCGATAAATTTCGACACTGGACAATTTGTAGAACTGTTCTAATTGTTGGTTACCGGGATCCAAATGTCCGTTTCTGCCTTTTTCATCCGGACTTCGATTTCCCCATCCGGCCACTGGAATACAACCCAGGCTTCATTGATGTTGGGATCTTCATACCGGCCTTTGACCCGGACTTCGCTGAGATTCAGCTGCTGGATGGCTGCAGTGGCAGGGTCGGACCATCCGGTACCTTCTCCGGCGCTGCTGATGTCCCGCTGAAACTGATAGGCTTCTGCAAAAGGCTCAAAATCTGGGATTCCGAGACGGTAAGCTTCTTCAAATTCGGCTTTTAAACGGATTTGGTCGTAGTGGACCCATTCATCGGAAACGACCTTGAGCTCCCCCTTTGATTCCACGACCTGGAGGGTCTCTCTGGCCACATAAACCGACGGATTGGAGGTTCGGTAATAATAGGTGATTTCTACGGTGTTGTCATCTTTGATTTCCACTACGTGGTCCGGGTCCCAGGGCCAGGGACTGGACATGCCGATATAGTACTCCCCGTTTTCGGCAATCTCACCGATTTTTCCATAGACCTCATCATCCAAACAAAGAGAGTGTATCGCTTTTCCGTTCCTCATGGACCAGGCATCGCCCCATTTCTGACCGAATTTTACCAGATCCGCCCTGTCGATTTCTTCAGTGGCTTCACCTGGATCTCCGGGAGGCTTTTCCTGAGTTGAGGATGTGGAGGTAAAAGTGCACCCGATGGACAGGGCTAGGACAAGAAACAACAGAACCAGAGTGCTCGTCCTCATGGGACGATGGTTTGCGATGCGGCCAATCCGTTCCTTCATCCCTTTAAAGCTGCCCATGGTAGTAGCCAGGGTGAAGTATTTTTTCCTGCTTGGGGCAGGTTCCATGATTTCCAGGAGGATTCTTCCGTATTCCAGCCGGGATTCTTTCGGCAGATTTTTCAGGACGGCATCATCACAGGCCAATTCGCTGTCCAGCCGGGAATAGTAAGCGGCAACCCAGATTAGGGGATTGAACCAATATAGCGAAATCAGAAGAATCCGCCAGGATGACCATAATAGATCATGGTGTTTGTAATGGCAAAGTTCATGGGCTATGGCATAGTTCATCTTTACGGAATCCGCCGCCACCTCCGGCGTCACATAAATGGCGGGAACCTCCCAAAAGCCCATCAGGCAAGGAGAGCCGATTTCATCGGTTTCGTAAACCTTTATGATTTCCTTGTCGCGAAAGGGGACTTCTCTGAGGAATCGCCTATTGGCAATAAGCTTGCGACTGAATTTTTTATTCACATAAAGGAACCAGCCCAGACTTAGCAGACTTCCCATACCCCAGATAATCATGAACACCAGTTGCCAGTCAACAGCAGCCAGCGGGGAAATACCCTCGCCTTGGACCATGACCCCGGTCTGGATGTTTTCCAGAATCAGAACACCGTTATCCATTGGAGTAGGCTCTTTGATTCCCTGCAGTACCAATTCCGTGTCCGAAATGCTTTGGAGATTTTGTCCCGCCTTTTCGGTGAGATTCAGTATGCTAAGAGGACTGGAAAGGGGAATCAGATCCAGCCATCCCCAGTAAAGCAGCCTCAACCCTACAAGGCCCCAGAGGCTGTATTGGAGCAAGGGGCTGATTTTACCCTTCAAAAAGAATCGAAGGGATAGTAGGATGAGAATCAGCAAGGACGAGGCAATCAATGCATCAATCATTTGGATTTTCCTCCCTCTTCCGCTTTTTTCAGAATGGCATAGAGTTCGCTCAGCTCTTCCTGGGAAATACCCTGCTTCTGTACCATGGTGTTGAGCATAAGCCCCAGGCTTCCCGAATAAACCTTTTCCAGGAAGG
>JBLJBD010000176.1:0-2141 GCA_047637815.1 Anaerovoracaceae bacterium | reverse complement strand
TTACCGCCACCTCCGGCTGGGTCCCCGAAGCCATATCCATCGGATTCACGGCCCTGCTCCATGTCTGGAAAGGAAACACCCTGCTCAGCATCGGGCTTGGGACGGTCCTCTACATGGTGCTGGTTCAGGTGGTATTTGTGTAATTTGCAATAGCCCAGCTTTATTATCTTTTCTCAAATCAGAAAGAGGGTGAGCGATTTTATGGAGCAACCCATAAACTCCCGTAAAGAAAAGCTGTATGAAATCATCTTTAAGTCTGACACACCAGCAGGCAAAGCCTTTGACGTGGTCCTGATCATCATGATTGTATTCAGCAGTCTGGTTGTGCTGGTGGACAGCATTAGCAGCATTCATGAGGGGTATGGGCCATTTCTTTATGCCATGGAATGGTTTTTTACTATCATCTTCACCATCGAGTACCTACTCCGAATCTATTGCGTAGAAAGCAAACTCCGCTATATCGGCAGCTTTTTCGGCGTCATCGACCTTTTGACGATCCTTCCTGCTTTGATCAGTATTATCTTCCCCAGCGCCCAGTTCCTGATGGTCATACGAATCCTCCGGCTGCTGAGGCTTTTCCGGATCTTTAAAATGGTCCGATACATCCAGGAATCCAAGATACTAAAAAAGGCCCTGCTTGCCAGCCGCCCTAAAATCACTATCTTTATCTTTACCATACTTTTTGTGGTAACCATTGTCGGTGCTGTCATGTACATCGTGGAAGGGGAATCCAACGGATTCAACAGTATTCCCGAATCCATGTACTGGGCCATTATTACCGTAACCACGGTCGGTTTTGGCGATATCACCCCCCAGACCGCTGCCGGAAAATTTATCGCCAGTTTTCTGATGATCATTGCTTACGGCATCCTGGCGGTTCCTACCGGTATTTTCAGTTATGAGCTGGCTCGGGTTGCCAAGTCTTCCGAGTCTGATAATCGCAAATGCCCCCATTGCTCCGCGGAAGGGCATACGAAGGATGCCAACTACTGCTATCGGTGCGGCGGGCAGTTATCAACTAATGGTTGATTTATTCAACCAAAATCAACTACCTCTCCCTTGTATCCTCCCAATGGTGTCGTATAATAAAGGTGAAAGGAGGATGCGGGGCAGATCAAAGAACCCTTCCCCGCTACATCTCAAATGAACGAACTGAACATTTCCACCATCATCGCCCAAAACCGGCGGGAAAAGGCCATGACTCAGGAACAGCTGGCTTCCTACATGGGGGTTTCCAAGGCTTCCGTCTCCAAGTGGGAAACGGGCCAGAGCTACCCGGATATCACCTTCCTTCCCCAACTGGCCACCCTTTTCAACATCAGCATCGACCAGCTGATGGGATATTCTCCTCAAATGACAAAAGAGGAAATCCGAAAACTGTATCAACGGTTTTCCAAAGCCTTTGCTGAAAAACCCCTGGAGGATGTCCTGGAGGAGCTACGGGAAACAGAAAGGAAGTATTATTCCTGCTTCCCCCTGCTTTATCAACTGGCTGCACTTCTCATCAACCATTTCATGCTGACGGAGGACCGGGAACGGCAGCTGGAGATTCTGGCCGAGGCCGAAGCCTTGTGCGCTAGGGTTGCTGCTGAAAGCAAAGATCCCCGTTTATCCCGGGAAGCCGTATCCCTCCAGGCAATGTGTTTGCTGATTTCCCAGCAGCCGGAAAAAGTGCTGGAGCTCTTGGGGGAGGATCTCAGGCCTATGGTCAACGACGAAACCGGATTGGCTCAAGCCTACCTGATGCTGGGCAACGCCGATGAAGCCCGCCGGGTGACCCAGGTATCCGTCTATCAGCACTTGCTGATTTTCATGTCAACCGCCACGACTCTTCTCTCCCTTCAGCCCAATCAGTTTGAAATGCTTTTAAAGCGGCTCCTGATCACTGCAGAGACATTTGAACTGGAAAAGCTCCACCCCAACACCATGGCTCTTCTTTACCTGCAAGGGGCCCAGGGCTACTGTCAGAAACTAATGGGCGGAACGGACCCGGAACCGGAAAAGGCAGCCTCGGAAGCGCTGGGACTGCTGAAAAAATACACCGATCTCTGCACAAGCGGCTTCTTCCCCTATTCCCTTCACGGAGATGACCTGTTCACCGATCTGGACAGCTGGTTTGCCGATTTCGACTTAGGCAACGG
>JBLJBD010000175.1:0-3720 GCA_047637815.1 Anaerovoracaceae bacterium | reverse complement strand
TTCCAGAAGATGAAGCGAATCGTCCGGGATATGGGCAAGAAACTGGACAAGGAAGTGGACCTCCACCTGATTGGGGAAACCACCGAGGTGGATAAGACCATCATCGACGGCATCGCCGATCCCCTGATGCACCTGGTCCGAAATGCCATGGACCACGCCATCGAAGATAAAAAGGGCCGTCGGGATGCCGGCAAGAGCTCCGTAGGCCAGATCGTCCTTTCCGCCCAGAACGTGGGGGGAGACATCATCATCTCCGTCAGCGACGACGGCAAGGGGCTGGATGCAGAAATGATCCTGGAAAAAGCCCGGGCCAAGAACCTGCTGACCAAGCCGGACACCGAATACTCTGAAAAAGAAATCTTCAACCTGCTGACCCTGCCCGGCTTCTCCACCAAGGAGGCCGTCACCGAATTTTCCGGCCGTGGGGTAGGCATGGACGTGGTGAAGAAGAATATTGAAAAAATTGGCGGTACCGTGACCATCGAAAGCGTCAAGGGAGTGGGAACCAACATCTACTTTAAGATCCCCCTGACCCTGGCCATCATCTCCAGCATGGACATCCGGGTGGGCAAGGACGTCTTCGTCATTCCCATCAACAACATCCGGGAATCCTTCAAGACCGGTCCGGGACAGGTATTCCAGGATCCCGACGGCAACGAGATGATTATGATCCGGGGAGCCTGCTACCCCATCATCCGTCTCCACAAGATCTTCCAGTTATCTGATACCGTCACTCAAATTGAGGATGGCATCCTGCTGCTGGTGGATTCCGGAACCAGCCTGGCCTGCATCTTTGCCGATGAGCTCCTTGGGAAGCACCAGGTGGTGGTCAAGCCCCTGCCCATCTACCTGAGCCGGTTTGACATCAGCAATTCCGGTCTGGCCGGGTGCACCATCATGGGAGACGGCAGCATGAGCCTGATCCTGGATATCCAGAACATCTTGGAGCAACGATAAGGAGACTTCCCTATGCTGACTATCAAAGATGATGAATTTCTGTTCATCACCGATTATATCAAGACCCATTACGGGGTGAACCTGACGAAAAAGCGGCCCCTCATCGAAGGCCGGCTGAGCAATCACGTCCGGGACCTGGGTTATGACAATTATATGGACTATTTCAAGGCCGCCATCAAAGACCCCACCGGGGATGCGGTTACGATGCTGATCAACAAGTTGACCACCAACCACACCTATTTTTTCCGGGAAAACGAGCACTTTGAGTTTTACCGGGACCGGGTCCTGCCCTGGGTGGACAAGGACCTCCGTTCCAAAGACCTCCGAGTCTGGAGCGCCGGCTGTTCCTCCGGCCAGGAGCCCTATACCCTGTCCATGATCACTTTGGAGTACCTGGGCAGCGATGCCTCCTCCTGGGACAGCACCATCCTGGCTTCCGACATTTCCAGTAAAGTGCTGAACACCGCCCGGGCCGGGATCTATCACCGGGACGAGCTGACCGATGTACCCCACAGCTGGATCCGGAAATATTTCCAGCCCCATCAGGAAGACAGTTATGCCGTTTCCGAAAGTCTGCGAAAAAACGTGGCTTACCGCCATTTCAACCTGCTGGATCCCTTTCAGTTTAAGCGGCCTTTCCACACCATCTTCTGCCGGAATGTGATGATCTACTTTGACATTCCTACGAAGAATGATATCATCAACAAATTTTACGATGCCCTGATGCCGGGAGGCTATTTCATGATTGGCCACAGCGAATCCCTGTCCTCCTGTACCCATAAGTTCAAGTACATCCGCCCCTCCATCTACCAGAAGGTCTGATGCCGGGGTCGGAGGCCGTTTTTGTCCGTCAAAAGAACCGAGGTGTTCGATGATCCGCCGTCACTCTATTAAAAGCAAACTGATTTTGTATATGCTGATCGGCATCCTCATCCCCTTTTCCATCGGGATGACATTGGTTCAGTCCAACACGGAAGCCTGGTCCTATGAAAAAAGCCGGGAGGAAGCCTCCTGGCTTTTAGAGCAGACTGCTCGCCGGGTGGATGAATCCTTTATAACAGTAATGGAGAACACCGTTCGTCTGGTAGCCCAGGAACCTCACGTGCGCCAGGCAAATGGCCAACTCACTTCCTACGAAAATTTCCAGCCGGGAAACTTTCTCTATTCGCCTTCCGAAGCGGAGCGGCGAATTCTCCAATTTTTCCGTACCATCCGGGAGATTAATCCGGTGGTCACCATGGTTTCCATGGGCACGGAGGACGGAGGCTATGCCGAGTACCCTCCCTTCTTTCCTTCTTCTTCCTACGATCCCCGCACCCGGGGCTGGTATCAGAACAGTCTGGACGCTGCCGGCCCTGTTCTTTCCGCTCCCTATCAGACTCAGGTGACGAAAAATCTGGTCATCAGCATGGACCATCCGATTGCCTGGGAAGGCAAAACCATCGGGGTAGCCAGCCTGACCGTCAGTTTGGAAAACCTCATGAGAGAGTTGTCCCGTGTTTCTTATGGAGAAACGGGAGAGCTCTATCTGATGACGGGAGACCATATATTTATTCACAGCCCCGGCCATCCGGAATGGCTGATGAAATCGGCCCTGGATCCAGAAATTCCTGAATTCTTCGGTCAGATTTCTTCTGGCTCCGACTCCTTCGAAACCTCCATGGAGGGAAAAGAACGGTTGGTGACCACCTACACCTCTTCAACCAGCAATTGGATATATGTGGGAATCATCGATCGGGATGAAGTAATGGCTCAGGCGCGCCAGCTTAAGAGTCTGCTCTTTACCACCCTTCTGATTCCTCTCCTGCTGATGTTTCTAATGATCCTTCTCCTTTCCAACGGCTTCACCCGCCCCCTCCGCCGGATCACCGGTACCATCAACCGGATGGCTGTCTTTGACTCAAAGCTGGTTCCCGAGGAGGAACTGGCCGAAATCCTTCCGAAAAAAGGAGAAACCGGCGACGTGGCCAGGGCTCTGGTTGCCATGCACCAAAGCCACACCCGGGCCAACGAGAACATTCGATACCTGATCGACAACGATGCCCTGACCAGCCTGCCTAACCGCCGCTTCTTCCATCAGAAACTGGAAGAAACCCTGGCATCCGGTGGGCGGGGTGCCGTTCTTCTGCTGGATCTGGACAATTTTAAAGGAATCAACGATTCCCGGGGTCATATCTTCGGCGACCGGGTTCTTCAGGCTATCGCAGACTCTTTAAAAAAATTCCTGTGCCCCCACATCTTCCTTTCCCGCTTTGGAGGAGACGAATTTTTGATCCTCTGTTCCTGCAGCGACGATTGTGAGGACCGGTTGACCCTTCTCTTGGAGCAGATCAACCGGGAATTTTCCTCCCCTCTGATTCTCGACGGCCAGCCGGTTTCCGTAAGATTCAGCATTGGCATTGCCCGGTTCCCCGAAGACAGCATCCAGATGGAGCAACTGATCACCTATGCAGACCTGGCCCTCTATCAGGTGAAACGGACCTCGAAAAATCACCACTGTTATTTCCAGCCGGAGATGGCAGAGGAACTCCACCGTCGGATCAAGATTCGGGAGCAGATTGAAAAAAATCTGGATTCCGATGGATTCTGGGTCCATTATCAGCCTCAGATCGGCCTCATCAGCGGGGAAGTGGAAGGGTATGAAGCCCTGGCCCGGCTAAAGGACGGGAGCCTGTCTCCCTGCCAATTTATCCCCGTGGCGGAGGAATCCGGTCTGATTCAGGCTTTGGGCCGGCAGATCGCTGGTACGGTAGTGGAACAGCT
>JBLJBD010000174.1:0-5483 GCA_047637815.1 Anaerovoracaceae bacterium | reverse complement strand
CCCGAACTACCATAGCTGTGATCTCGTTCATGGTCACCGGATTAGCCGGTTTGAAAGTGCCGCCGGGATACCCATTGACCACTCCTTTTTTCACGGCGTAGGCGATGTAGCCCTCTGCCCAGCCATAGCCGGTCATATCCGAGAATCCGCTATCCACCGGCTGGGTGACGGTGCCCTTGATTTCAGATTCTTGGGGATTCATGGCTTTGACCACCATGATGCAGGCCTGAGCCCGGGTCAGCTTGCTGTCGGGATAAAATTTACCGTCCACGTCGCCGGTGACGATTCCTTTTTCCACTAAAGTGGTGATGGCTTCTTCAAAGGTGCTCCCCGGCACATCCGTCGGGATAGTTGCCCCGAAAGCTGCCCCGGTGCTGAGCAATAACAGTACCAAAAGCAGCGAAATGGTTCGTTTCATCTTCTTCATTCCTTCTTCCCCTCCTATAGTTCTATCGCTTGATTCGTCGTTGCTGGCTTCAGACTGGCCATATTCCGGTACATCAGCATGGCCACATCCCCTTTGGTAGCCGGCGCATTCCAGTTGGTGATTTCTACCGTTCCGGCCATGTTGTACAGCTGGGCGTGGTTGATGTAATTCTGAGGCCAGGTTCCGTACATTTCAATTTCAGCCGCCAGTCCCCTGGACCGGGCGATCATGGCAATGACCTCCACATAGGTCACCGGATTTCCCGGAGCGAAGCGTTCCTCCCCCACACCCTTGATGATGCCGGCTTTATAGCAGGCATTGATGTAGCCCTTGGCCCATGCGTAGCCGGTCATATCCTTGAAGATTTCCTGATTCTGCAGGTTCAGCAAGTCTGCCGTATTGCTGGTTGCTTTGGCCATCATGACGGAAAATTCAGCCCTCGTAATGTTCTTTTCCGGGTGGAACAATCCGTCGGTGTCCCCGGTGATGACCTTTTTATCGGTCAGGCCTTTCACGGAAGTGAAATATTTGGTATTGACCACGTCCTGGGGATAGGCCGACTGGGAATCCCACTGGCTGTAGTCGATTTCGCCAAAGGCGGCAGTAGCGCCAGCCAGGATCAGGACCAGGGCCAGCAGCAGGATCCGGGTGATGGTTTTTCGTTTCATTTCTTCATGCCTCCTAATTTAGTTGATGGATGGGAACTCAGTGGTGCTCCATCCTTTTTATCGTCTGAGATAGTCTTCGATGTTCTGGCTGTTGAATTCGGAAAGGGTCAGGGCTGAGACGGCCTGGACGGAACTGTCCATACCGGAAGCCCCCGCTCCGTTGGTTGCTGTATCCTTGAGCCAGTAACTGTTTCTCAGGATGCCGTAGTTCCGGCCGACCAGACCGCCGGTGGCTGTAGTACCAATCAGCTTGGCTTTGCTGAAGGAGTATTCCACCAGCTGGCTGCTGTATCCGGCCAGGCCTCCCGTATAGCTGCCGCCTCGGATTACCACATCTTCTCCGGCGCCGCTGTTTTTAATGATTCCTTTGCTGTATCCGGCAATGGCTCCCGTATATTCTCGGCCTGCCAGTTCGGAATCATCCACCTTCAGATTGGCGATGACACTCTTTTCATCCACCCAGCCAAAGAGGCCGATGTAACTGGCCAGCACCCGGGCATCCGCCAGTTCGGAAGTGGTGACGGTTCCCATGATCTCCAGGTCGCTGATGGTGAATCCCTTGCCGTCCAAGTGGCCTCTGAAGGGGTTCTCTTTGGTACCGATGGGCCGGAAATTGCCGCCGCTCCAGTCGGTGCTTTCAGAAGAAAATACCAGGCTGTCCGTCTCAAAATCCTTGGTGATCCGGATGCTTTTCGTCAGGGCAAAATAGCTGCCTTCCGTGGCATGCTCCCTCATATGGTTCAGCTGGTCCTCCGTGGAAATCCGGTAAGGGTCCGCCGCCGTTCCCTTTCCTTCTGTGAAGGCTCCATTCAGCGCCTTATGGCCGGAAGAGTCGATGCATCCCCCGGAAGTGGGCTGAGTCTGGATCAGTTGATTGGCGTTCCCGGCAATGACCGTTTCTCCTTTTTTAATTTTCAGAAGAAGGATGGCTGCTTCTTCTCGGGTCAGGGATGCGGTAGGCCCCAGGGTCCCTTCCGTGTTGTTCAGGTAGCCTTTTTTAAACATGATCTGGTAATAAGGGGCGGCCCAGTCCGCAATCATGTCCTTGTCCTTTGCCAGCACCGTCACCGGTTCACTGGAAAGATCCCGGGTGGGAATGATGGTGGCCAAAATCTTGATAGCCTCCTGTCGGGTGATGTTGAGCCCGATGCCCACCTTGCCCCAGCCGATTCCTTCGGTGATTTTAGCCGCTACCATGGTCTTCACCACCGGTATGTACCATTCGATGGGATCCGTGTCGATAAAATTCAGGGTGGTAGCCGAGGTGTCCGGCTTCACCGTCAGCACATTGTTGATAATGCTGAAGAATTCCTCCCGCTTGATCAGTCCCTCCGGCCGGTAAGTCCCGTCGGGATATCCCTTGATGACTCCCAGGCTCATGGCCTCCCGAATCACGGCCTCCGAGCGATGGCCGGTAATATCCGTCACTTCTGCTGCAGATACGGCCCCCGGGAATCCGGTAATCACCAGTGCCGCCGTTAGTATCAGTGCTGTTAATCGTTTCATCATGTGCCCTGCCTCCTGTCTTTTATGACTGAGAATCCTTGGAAATTGTTCCGGAAAATTCTTTCTTGCCTTTTATTATACCCCGCTCCTCTTTCAATTGCAATAAAACAGCCCGGCTGGGAAAGCCTTATTCAGGGCTCCCGACCGGGCTATAACAATTTATTTTATGAACCTTCAAATTTCCCGGTGACCTTTGGTTAGAAAGGTACCGAATAGGTGCCTACGGTCATAGAGGTTTCATAAGCCATTACTGCCAGTTTCAGTTTCAGCAGACTCTGGGAATGCTGGAGCTGGGCTGCGTAGGAGCCGGACTGGGCTTGCTGGACATCGGTCAGGGTGGCCATGCCCATGTCGTACTGGAGCTGAGCCAGCCGATAGGTCTCTGCCGCCTTGTCCGCGGACAGTTTACCCAGGTCTGCCTGGGCTTTGGCATTCATCATATCCGTGTACTTGGCCCGAACATCCATCTCCATGTTGACCGGCATTTCCCGAGCGGTTTTCTGGGCCGACATCAGGTCTGCCTGGGCTTGGAGATAATAGGAGGAGGCCTTGGAATAGTTGTTGCCCACGTTGGTCAGGTTCAGTTCCCGGTATTTCAGCATGAAGGCGGTGCCGGCCACTTCATTTCGGTTGGTCTTGGCCTTCTGGATGGCTTCTGCCAATGGAACCGCCGAAATCGTGGTAACATCCAGACTGTCGGTGAGGGTAACATTCTGCATCAAGCCAAAGCTGAAATAGGAATTGTAGCTCATTCTGGCCAGGGCTTCCATGCTTCTGGCAGAATCCAGATCCGTCTTGGCCTGGTTATAGGAAACCTCGGCCCGGAGAACGTCCTGCTTGGACACTACGCCCAGTCGGTACTTGGAATTGGTGTTCTTCAGTATGGTGGCCTGGGTTGCCAGGTTGTTTTCACTGATGGACCTGGCCCGGATGGCCTGCTGCAGCTCAAAATAATTTTTAATTGCATTCGCATTAAGGACATTGATTTCTGCCTGGTAGTTGTTCTCCGACTGGCTCTTGGCAAAGTCGGCCATCAGTTTGGTCATGGCCTTTTCCGTTCGGGAGGCAGTTAAAGTAGAACCTATAAATATGGGATCCGGATAAGTGGCGTTGGTCTTCCGGTAGGTCTGGTAATAGCTTTCCGTCTTGGCCTTGTTGGCTGCCAGATTGATCTTCGCTATCTCGATGCCGGAGCTGCTGGTCACGACCAGTTCTTTGGCCTGAGCCAGGGACATCTTTTTTTCTTCTCCGCTAAAGACCATGCCGTTGCCCAGATCCAGGTCCGTCAGCCGGGGAACGGAAACCACTGGTGGCAGGGGATTTTCAGCGGCTTTTTTCAGGCTTTCCAGGTTATGGAACACCATCATGGCCACATCCCCCTTCACAGCAGGCAGAGCCCAGTCTGAGACTTCCGCTTCTCCGGAAAGGTTGTGGGTCTTGGCGTATTCGATATAGTTCTGAGGCCAGGTACCCGTCGCTTCGACCTCGGCGGCCAATCCGCCGGCTCTGGCAATCATGGCCACTGCCTCCACATAGGTCACCGGATTTCCCGGGGCAAATCGCCGGTCCCCTACGCCTTTGATGATTCCGGCTTCGTAAATGGCGTTAATGGCGCTGCTGGCCCAACCATAGCCGGACAGGTCCTGGAAGAATCCCGGACTTGCCTGGGAGGTCTGAACATCCGTATATCCGATGGCTTTTGCCATCATAACGGAAAATTCTGCCCGGGTGATGGTCTTTTCCGGATGGAACAAACCATCCGTATCACCAGTAACGATTTTTTTCTCCATCAGCGCTTTGACGGAGGGCAAATATGGGGTGTCCATCACATCCCGGGGGATGGCATTTGAAGTAGTCAGCTGGCTGGTTTCTACCGCAGCGAAGGCTATGGGCACGCTGCCGAAAACCAGAGCCACAGTCAGTACCAGTACCAGGATCAAGTTTTTCCTTTTCATCGTTTCTTCCCTCTTTCTGACCCGCGGGTCGGGTATAATTATACCCGATAACAGAAAGGTCGTCAATAGTTTACCACACCCGGTGGAGGGCCTGCCAGGGTTCCCGATTGTCCAGAACGATGCCCGTCAGAGCCTCTGCCCGATCCTCTTCATACCATGCAACAAAGCGGAAGGTCAGGGGCATCAGGGATGCCCGGCCCCACCGATTCAGCATATCCGAGTCCCAGAGCCGGCCTTCATACAAGGCTTCCCCTTCCGGTCCCTGGCCCGGCTTTCTCTGCAGGACCCGCCGGTAGACAGGATTCCCGATGGAGTTCTCAACTCCCTGGATTTCTGCCGTCACCAGGATAGGCTCACCCAGAACATAGGCTTTCAGGTCAAAGGCCTCCCCCGGCCAGAAGATTTCTTTTCCCCTGGGGGATTCCGGATCGCCCAAAGGAGGGCGGACCCGGTTGAATTCCATCCTCTTTCGGTTCCATTCCCCGGTGTGGTGGACCTCCCCCCGGATACCAGTGAGGATTTCGATGGCGAAACGATAGGTTCCCATACCGGTGCCGGTGGCATCCGATACCCGGCATACCACCTGATACACTCCCGGAGAAGCCTTCCCCCCGATGCCGGTGAACACCGGCGGGTACACCAGCTCTGCCGATTCCCCTTCCCCCGATTCCACCGGAAGGATTCCTTCTTTTCTGTGGGAATAGATTTCCTTTCCATCCCGAAATACCTCTGTAATTAAAGTCAGTTCCTCCTTTTCCCGGTCATCGATCCGGATCTTCAGGTCGAATAAGTCCCCCGGCTTCAGGTTTTCCTTTCCATAGCTCCGGCCACTGCTTCCTGCATCCCTTCCGGTTTCAATGGATTCGATCCAAGGGGCTTCCTGACTGCCCAGAATATAGAAGGTGAGGGTTTCCCGGTTGGATTCCT
>JBLJBD010000173.1:0-2585 GCA_047637815.1 Anaerovoracaceae bacterium | reverse complement strand
TACAACCGGGAAACCCTGGAAGTCAAATACAAGGGCAAGAGCATCTTTGATGTGCTGGATATGAATGTGACCGAGGGAGTGGAATTCTTTAAGAACCATCCATCCATCCTCCGGCATCTGGAAACCTTGGAAGAGGTAGGGCTGGGCTATGTCAAGCTGGGCCAGCCTTCCACCCAGCTCTCCGGAGGGGAAGCCCAGCGTATCAAGCTGGCCTCCGAACTGTCCAAGCGAAGCACGGGAAAGACCCTCTACATCCTGGATGAACCCACCACCGGCCTGCATTTTGCCGATGTGGACAAGCTGATTCAAGTCTTGAACCGGCTTGTAGATGCCGGGAATACCGTAGTAGTCATTGAGCACAACCTGGATGTGATCAAAGTATCGGATCACCTCATCGACCTGGGTCCGGAAGGGGGAAGCCGGGGCGGCACGGTAATCGCCACGGGCACACCCGAGGAGGTTGCAGTCCATCCTGAGTCCTATACGGGACGATTCCTGAAAAAAATCCTGAAGGCCCAGGGAGGTTCCCATGAAGGAACAAAATAAGAAGCGAGGGATGGTGGCGCTGATGCTCCTCCTGATCCTCATCTGGAGCTTTGACTACATCGTAGCCAAGCATGCCCTGGAAACCTTCGCTCCCCTCAGCCTTCTCCACATGAAATACGTTGTGGGACTGATTCTGATGGTCCTCATCAAAAGATTTGCCGACCCGGGGCTCAAGCTTCGGAGGAGGGATCTTCTGACGTTGATAGCCTGCTCTATTCTGGGGGAGATCGTCTATTTTTACTGTGAGTATTCCGCCTTGGATTATCTCCCGGTTTCCCTTATTACCATTTTACTGGCCTTCGTTCCGGCGGTATCCATTCTGATTGAAATCGTTGCCTATCGGGTGATACCATCCCGGAAGCTGGTAATCGGCATCCTCTTTTCCGCCATCGGGGTCATCCTGATCATCGGCGTGGACCTCCGAGTGCTGATGGATGGGCGATTGATCGGATATCTGCTGGTATTTGGTGCCATTATGGCCTGGAATGCCTATAACTTCATAACGGCCAGGCTTCACCGGAACTATTCCAGCATATCCCTGACGGTCATGCAACTGACCTGTACCGTGTTGCTGCTGACCCCTTACGCTTTCGCCAATTTTCCGGGAGTCCAGGTCTTTACACCGGATATTATCGGTGGCATAATGTATCTTGGTATCTTTGGTGCCGGGTTCGGCTTTTTAATTCAGGTCAAGGCCCTTCATATCCTGGGGCCCACCACAACTGCCCTGTTTTCCAACTTCATGCCGGTGGCAGCCACCATCATGGGCTGGATCATGTTAAATGAAACCATTTCCTTGCTGCAGGGAGCGGGAGGAGTCCTGGTCATCGCATCCGGATACTTCGTTATTAAGGAAAAGGGTAAAGCGGAGGAATCATTGAAATGAAAGAAAAGTACAATATGACCATGTTGACAGACTTTTATGAGCTGACCATGGCCAATGGTTATTTTGAAACTGGCATTGCCGATGACATCGCCTATTTTGATCTCTTTTTCCGGAAGATCCCCGACGGGGGCGGCTTCGCCATCATGGCCGGCCTGGAGCAGGTGGTGGATTATCTCCAGAACCTGAAATTCTCCCAGAAAGATATCGATTACCTGGAAAGCAAGAAGATCTTCAATAAAGAATTCCTGGATTATCTGCTGGAATTCAAATTTACCTGTGATGTATGGGCTATCCCCGAAGGAACGCCGATTTTCCCGGGAGAACCGATGATTACGGTACGAGGCCCGGTGATACAGGCCCAGTTCGTGGAAACCATGCTTCTCCTTCTGGTCAATCACCAGAGCCTGATTGCCACCAAGGCTAACCGGATCGTCCGAGCCGCCAAGGGAAGGGCCATCATGGAATTCGGTACCCGAAGAGCCCACGGAGCTTCGGCAGCGGTACTGGGATCCAGGGCAGCCTACATCGGCGGGTGCGTGGGAACAGCCTGTGCTATTTCGGAGCGGGACTATGGGATCCTGTCTCTGGGAACGATGGCTCACAGTTGGGTTCAGATGTTCCCCACCGAATACGAAGCCTTTAAAAAATATGCCGAGGTCTATCCGGAAAACTGCACCCTGCTGGTGGATACCTTCAATGTGCTGAAATCCGGTGTACCCAACGCCATCAAAGTGTTTAAGGAAGTGAAGCCCCAAAAGATGGGAATCCGCATCGACAGCGGCGACGTGACCTACCTGACTAAAAATGCCAGAAAGATGCTGGATGAAGCGGGACTGCAGGAATGTACCATCGCTGTTTCCAATTCCCTGGACGAGTACATCATTCAGGATGTACTGCTGGAGGGGGCCTGTGTGGATTCCTTCGGAGTGGGGGAGCGGCTGATTACCTCTAAATCGGAACCGGTCTTTGGAGGCGTCTATAAACTGGCCGCCCTGGAAAAGAACGGGGAGATGATTCCCAAGATCAAGATCAGTGAAAACGTGGAGAAAATTACCAATCCGGGATTCAAGACGGTGTATCGGCTTTTCGACAAGGATACCCATAAGGTCATCGCTGATGTGATCACCCTGGACCATGAACCGGCTCCCGACGG
>JBLJBD010000172.1:0-3080 GCA_047637815.1 Anaerovoracaceae bacterium | reverse complement strand
CCTTTCCCGTTCCGCTTTCCCCGGTGATCAGCACGGTAGAATCGCTGGAAGCCACCTGCAGGGCCCGAAGCTTCACATCATGAATCTCCCGGCTGATGCCGATGATCCCCATAAAGCCCTTGCTGTCCGTGACTGTCGAGAGCATGGAATCCAAAGTGATCCGCATGGTGTCATTGACCGAAGCCATAGCCAGCTTGCTGGCGATCAGGTCGGCCATGATCCGAAGAAAGGGAATCAGACTGTCCTGCCGGTTCAGGATATTATCCCGTTGCTCTTCCGTAAAAGCAACCAGTCCGATCAAACCGGCAACATGGCCTTCCAGCCGGATGGGGCAGCAGATTTCCGCCAGTTCCCCTTCCTCCGGATTGTATAAGGGATCGGAGTCCGGGTCGGAGCAGATGTATTCCGCGCCGGTTTTCAGCAGCCGAGCGTAGATGAAATTGGAATCCAGATCCCCCATTTCCTCATAAATGCCTATTTTTTCTGTGTATCGGCCGGTACCTCCAATGATTTCCAATGCATCATCCACGATTTCCGTTTCGATGTCCAGGGCTGCAGTGATGGCCTCGGCCACCTTCTGTACCGTATCCCGGATAAATGCCAATCGCATGGAACGCTCCTTTCCGGTCCCCGGCCTAGGGTTAATGCCGGATGGACTCAATCCCCTCAAGTGGGGAAGCTTCATCCATTATAATCCAGGTTGTCAGATTTGACAATAGTGGGGGAATGGGGTAAAATATTCCTGCTATCCTATCAACAAAACAGGAGGAAAACATTGGCACAATTATATTACCGATACAGCACCATGAATGCTGGAAAATCCATAGAACTGATTAAAGTAGCCTACAATTACGAGGAACGGGGAAAGCGGGTCCTGACCCTGGTGCCCAGCGTGGACGACCGATACGGCAAGGGGGTCATCACCTCCCGGATCGGCATTCAGCGGGAAGCGGAGATGGTATCTCCGGAAACCAATATTCTGGAACTCTTTCTTCGGGAAAATAAAAAAGCACCCATCGACTGCGTGCTGATCGATGAATGCCAGTTTTTGAACAAGCAGCATGTCCAGCAGCTGGTGGAAATCGTAGACAGCTGCGACGTGCCGGTGCTGGCTTACGGACTGAAGAACGACTTCCGGAACGAGCTTTTTGAAGGCTCCTATTACATGCTGGTATATGCGGATAAGATTGAAGAGATCAAGACCATCTGCTGGTGTGGCCGGAAAGCGACCATGGTAGCCCGGATCGTTGACGGAAAATTCGTCAAGCAGGGGGAACAGATCCTGGTGGGAGGAAACGACATGTACGTGTCCCTCTGCCGGAAACATTACAACGATGGAAGGCTGGGGGAATGACCCCCCAGCTTTTTCAATATCCGGCCTAAGGCTGGATTTTTTTCATTTCTGCCAATCTTTTATTAATGCTGTTTAATATGGTTCGCTTTTGGTAGCTCCATTCCGGTGAAATCAACAGATTCCGGGGTACGTCTCCCGTAATCCGGTGAATGGTGATTTCCGGGGGGACCCGCAGGATAGCCTCCGCTGCTAAATCCACGTAGTCCTCCATCCGTTCGAAGGAAACGTAATCCGGATCCGTTGCAGCCAGGGCAGAGCCCTTTACCAGATTCAGCATATGGAATTTGATGCCGAAAATGGGACCGGAGCACACATAATCTACGGACTGGAGCATCTGTTCCCGGGTTTCACCTGGCAGACCGAAGATCAGATGGGTCACGATCCGGATTTTCCGGGATGCCAGATTTTTAACGGCTTCATCATAAACGGAAAGGGGATAGCAGCGGTTTATCCGATCAGCAGTGTTTTGGTGGATGGTCTGCAGTCCCAGCTCCACCCATAAAAAGGTTCTCTGATTCAGCTCCTCCAGGTAATCCAGCACTTCCTCCGAGAGGCAGTCAGGGCGGGTAGCCACCACCAGGCCCACCACTCCCGGCCAGTTTAGAGCTGTTTCATACTTTTCCTTCAGCACCGCCAGGGGCCCATAGGTATTGGTATGACTCTGAAAATAGGCCAGGTACCGGGAATCCGGCCATTTTTCCGAAAGGAGTCGGATCTGATCCGGGATACTGCTGGCCAGTTCTCCGCTTCCGTGGGGAGAACAGAAACTGCATCCGCCCCTGCTCAGGCTGCCATCCCGATTGGGACAGGTGAACCCTCCGTCGATGGAAAGCTTGACCACCCGTCCACCGAAATAATCCTGTAAAAATGTGCCTATGGTGTAATACTGATTCTGCAAAATTTAACCTCTTTCCTTGAAAAATAAGCCTTTGGCTTATTTGCAACCGACCATTTCTATGATATAATATTTTGCATGAATTGTGAACCAAAATCCTGAAAAGGGGGAATCCTTTTTGACTGAAGATAAAAAATGCAAGCCTTCCAACGGAGTCCTGACAGAAGGCCGGGAAAACCGCTTCGGGTATTTCGGGGAGGGGGATCAAAAGCCCCTTCGGCTGGAAAAAACAGGTCTCCTGCTCCACAGTTGCTGTGGTCCCTGCAGCACCTCGGTCATCGAGCGACTGGCCCGGCAATACCGGATTACCGTTTATTTCTACAATCCCAACATTACCCATCGGGAAGAATACTTGAAACGGAAGGAAACCCAGATTCAATTCATCGAAAGCTACAACCTGAAGCTTCCTCCCGAGGATCACATAACCTTCCTGGAAGGTCCCTACGATACGGAATCCTTCCTGGATGCCGCCAAGGGGATGGAGGAGGAACCGGAAGGAGGAAAACGCTGTACGGCCTGTTTCTGGCTCCGACTGGAAAAGACAGCGGAGACTGCCCGGCTCACTGGGAACGACTGCTTTGCCACAACCCTGGCTGTAAGCCCCCGGAAGAATTTTCTGCTGATCACCCGGATTGGCCAGGACTTGGCTCTTCGGTACGGACTTACTTATATCGCTGAAGATTTCCGAAAAAAAGCCGGTTATCAGCGAAGCGTGGAGATGGCCAGGGAATACCGGCTCTACCGCCAGCGATTCTGCGGATGCGAGTATTCCAGGCGGCCGGATCCGGAGGAACAGGAAAAATAATCAATAATCTGAAAAAAAATAAAGGA
>JBLJBD010000171.1:0-3702 GCA_047637815.1 Anaerovoracaceae bacterium | reverse complement strand
CTGGTTTTCCGCCTCATTTCTACACATTACGCTCCTACATGCTGCGGATCAGGTTCACCATCTCGATGACTCCCATGGCGCTGTCAAATCCTTTATTCCCTGCTTTTGTTCCGGCACGCTCGATGGCCTGTTCAATGGTGTCTGTGGTGACGATGCCAAACATCACCGGAATCCGGCTGGCCAGCGACACGGAAGCGATTCCTTTAGTCACTTCACTGCAGACCAGGTCATAATGGCTGGTATCCCCACGAATTACGGCTCCCAGGCAGATGATCCCGTCATACCGGCCGCTGTCTGCCATCCGGGCAGCGATCATGGGAATCTCAAAAGCTCCCGGTACCCACGCCACGTCCACGTCCTCTTCCCGGACCTGGTGACGCTTCAATCCGTCCAAGGCACCTTCCAAGAGCTTTCCTGTGATAAATTCATTGAACCTTGCAGCCACAATGCCGATCCGAATACCTTCTGCTCCATAATTTCCTTCATAAATTCCCATTTTTTCTCCTGTTCCTTTCTACAGCACATGACCCATGCGCGCCGCTTTGGTTTTCAGATAATGTTCGTCATGGGGATTGGGGGCCATGACAATTGGCAACCGCTCCAGGATTTCGATGCCGAAATCGGACAGACCATACACTTTGTCGGGATTATTGGTCATCAATCTCATGGTTCGCACCCCCAGATCCCGAAGAATCTGTGCGCCGATATAATATTCCCGGTGATCATCCAAAAATCCCAGAGCCCGATTGGCATCCACCGTGTCCATTCCCTGATCCTGAAGTTCATAGGCACGGAGCTTATTGATGAGACCGATGCCTCTTCCCTCTTGGCGCATGTAAAGAAGGATGCCTCTCCCTTCCCTTTCAATCTGTTCCATGGCAGCGGCATATTGCTCTCCGCAGTCGCACCTGGAAGACCCAAAGGCATCACCGGTCAGACATTCGGAATGGACCCGGCAGAGAATATCCCTGCCATCGCCGATGTCTCCTTTGACCAGAGCCACATGATGCTCCCCGTTCAGGAGATTGACGTAGCCATAAGCCCGGAAATCCCCAAATCTGGTGGGCATTTGCACGGAGGCTTCCTGGCGGATCAGCCGATCCTGCTTCTTTCTGTATTCCTGCAAGGCTGCGATGGTGATAAATTTCATGTTGTACTTTTCAGCCAGGCGAATCAGATCCGGAGTCCGCATCATTTCTCCGTCCTCCTTCATGATTTCACAGCAAAGACCGCACTCTTTCAGCCCGGCCAGCCGCATCAGGTCCACCGTTGCCTCCGTGTGGCCATTTCGCTCCAGCACCCCATTATCCCGGGCAAGCAGAGGAAACATGTGGCCGGGGCGGCGAAAGTCTTCCGGCCTTGCATCCTCCCGAACACAGGAGATTGCAGTAATGGATCGTTCTGCCGCTGAAATTCCCGTGGTCGTATCCACGTGGTCGATGGAAACAGTAAAAGCCGTTCCGTGATTGTCCTCATTCTGATAAACCATCTGGGGAATCCTCAGCTTTTCCGTCAGTTCCCGTCCCATGGGCATACAGATCAGCCCTTTTCCATGAACAGCCATAAAATTCACATTTTCTGTAGTAGCAAATTCTGCTGCACAGACAAAATCCCCTTCGTTTTCCCGGTCTTCATCATCGGTGACCAGAATGATCTTTCCCTGTCTCAGGTCTTCCAGTGCTTCTTCAATGGTGTTAAATACAAACATATCTATCTTCCTCCGAATCCATGGCTTTCCAGAAAACCCCTGGTAAGCCCTTTGCTTTTATTCTGCTGCTCCGCCCCGCTTTCGGGTCTCCGATCCCGGTGCAATTCCATCTGGTCCAGATACCTGGCCAGGGGATCGCTTTCCAGGTTGACCAGATCCCCTGCCCGCCGCTCCCCCAGTATCGTCTGAGACCGGGTCAGGGGTATGATGGACACCCAAAAGGTCTCCCGATCTCTTTTCGCAATGGTCAGGCTGATCCCGTCAATGGCCACCGATCCCTTTTCCGCCATATACTTCATCAGCCCTTCCGGCGGCCTTACCTGATACCAAATGGCATTTCCATCCCGTTTGATCCCTTCTATTCTGCCGATTCCGTCTATATGACCGGAAACCATATGACCTCCGAACCGCCCCTCCGCAGCCATGGCCCGTTCCAGGTTCACCCGGCTTCCCGGCTTCAGCCGGCCCAGGTTGCTCCTGTTCAGGGTCTCCCTCATCACATCGGCTGAAAATCCTGTGCCGTTCAGTCCGGTAACAGTCAGACAGACCCCATTAACGGCAATGCTGTCCCCCAACCGGGCATCCGAGGTGACCATTGCTCCCCGGACTGTCAGAATCCCACCTCTTGGTCCGCTTCGGACGGATACCACCTGACCTATTTCCTCCACGATTCCGGTAAACATCCGTCATCCCTCCTACCCACTTGGTATTCCACAAATATATCCTCCCCGACGGTTTCCAGCTTTTCAAGGCGGAGCTGATAGGCTTCTCCCGGGTGATTTACACCCCTGCCTTCCACCGGACTCCTGGCCGATTCCCCGCCGAAATTCTTCGGCGCCATATAGACCTGCAACCAATCCACGATTCCCTGCTTCAGGGCGGCTTCATTTAATGTCCCGCCCCCCTCCATCAGAATGCTGTCTATCCCCATGGCTGCCAGTTCTCCAGTCAGCATCTTCAAGTCAACCTGGCCATCGGCACCCGGCACCGTCATGATCCGGACTCCCATTTCCTCCAACCGGGCCTTTTTGACTTCCAGTTGGGGATCCCCTGCGGCGGTAGCTATAATCAGCGGAACCTCCATGGCGGAAAGGACCAGTCTGGAGTTCTCCGGGATACGAAGGCGGCTGTCACAGACGATGCGGACACCGTTTCTCCCTTCGGGGATCCGGCAGTCCAGCATGGGATCATCCGCCAATACGGTACCGATTCCCACCAAGATGCTGCTGTTTTCATGGCGGCTCCGATGGACCTGTTCTCTGGCTTCCGGTCCGGTGATCCATCGGGATTCGCCGGTGGTCGTTGCGATTTTCCCATCCGCCGTCATGGCATATTTCATGGTAACCAGTGGCCTCCCCGTTTCTTTATAATGATAAAACACTCGGTTCAACTGTCGGCATTCCTTTTCCAGCACCCCGGTTTCCACCCGGACCCCCGCCTCTCTCAAAATACGGATTCCTTTCCCCGCTACTCTCGGGTCCGGATCCGAGGCGCCGATCACCACCCGTCCTACCCGCTTCTCCAGAATGATATCGGTACAAGGGGGCGTCCTCCCAAAGTGACAGCAAGGTTCCAGATTGACTACCAAGGTGGCATCCTCCAGGCCAGCCTCCATTTTTTCCAGCAACAGCCTCTCTGCATGGTGCTCTCCAGCCCTCCGATGCCAATCCTCCCCCAGTATCATTCCATCTCGGATCAAGACTGCCCCAACCATGGGATTGGGGCTGGTGTATCCCCTCCCCCGCTCTCCCAGTTCAAGAACCCGCTTCATCCATTTTTCCATCTGGTCCATCCCTTTTACCTCTTCTATTTGTACGGAGTCACAAAAAAACCCTGAACGCAATAAGTTCAGGGCTGATCCACGAACAGGAAAAGGCTTATAAAAAACCCTGAAATGTCGAAACATTTCAGGGTACAAAAATAACCAAAGTCCTGGTTCTTTCTTCTTTCATCCAGACTATACTGTCGGCTTCGGAGTTACACCGAATCATGCC
>JBLJBD010000170.1:0-2754 GCA_047637815.1 Anaerovoracaceae bacterium | reverse complement strand
GCGGTTCCTGAAGTAGTGACCATCAGCATATTGCCTTGTCCCAGTACTTCGTAATCGATATCCACGCCAATGATGGCGTTGGCTCCCAGCTGGCGGGCTCTTTGCTCCATCTCCCGAAGGGCTTCTTCTCTGGCAGCGGCCAGTTCCCCTTCATAGCTTCCGGATCTTCCACCGAAAAAGTTGGACAGCCCGGCGACGAAGTCTTTGACGAAATCCACGCCGGAGATGACTTCTCCGAAGACGATTCCTTTATAACTGACGATGGTTTTCCCTTCTATGGAAGGGGTTGTGGTAATAATCATGGCTTTTCCTCCCTTGCCTTTTTTCTCATTATACCACAATTTGCCGCAATTAAAGTCGGGATAAAATGGTTTTTACATAATCATAGGTCCGGTCAAAGGAAGCGACTTCCATCCGTTCTCCTGGTTTGTGGATGTCCAGGGTGTTAGGCCCGATGGTCATCACATCCATCCCCGGTATATGCTGGACGATGGTACCCACGTCGGTACCCACGTGGGCAGCTACCCCCCGGACTTCCTGGCCGGTGGCTTCTTTATAAACTTGGTTCCAAAGGGTGTGAAGGGGATCCGATTCCCTGTAGGTATGGCCTCGGTAGTCAAAGACCTGATCCCAGGAAGCGCCGAAGGCTTCCGCCAGCAGCATGGTCTGATCCATCATTTCGGTGATCTGGGAATCCATCATGCTCCGGAACATGTATCCGACGGTCAATAAGTCCCCTGTCAGTTTGGATACCCCAAGGTTTCGGGAAGTGGTCACCAGTCCGTCCCCCGGCTGCCCTTTAGGAACGATGAGGGCCAGGCCGTTGGACATGAAACGGCGCATGTGGACACCGGTGGGCAGTTGGAGCAGGAAGGAAACGACGGAGCGGGTACTGGCATCGGTCAGGACCTTTTCTAAATAGGGGCCCTCGCCGAATTTCAGGTATAGATTCGGGTCCGTTCCGGCGTATTCCCTTTTAATTTCCTGCTCCAGTTCCTGCGTGATTTCCTTCAGACGCTGCACGGAAAAGGAGTTGCAGGAGAAGACGATTCGGCATTCGCCGGGGATGTTGTTCCGGGCAGTGCCGCCATCAATGGAAGCCAGATTGATATGGATTTCTTTCATTACTTTTCGGAGGAACCTTGCAGAGATCCGGATCGCGTTGGCCTGGTCCTTGCCGATGTCCAGGGCGGCGTGGCCGCCGGTGCCACCTCCCACATGAAGTTGATACATCGGCCTAAAGGAGGGTTCCAGGGCAACCTTGCGAAGGAAGTCTCCCCCTTTGACAGAGGTGGTGGAAATCCAGGAAAGCCCTTCATCGAAGATGTCAAAATTAATCAGTTTTTTTGCCTGCACCTTGGAATAATCAAAGAACTTGGGACCGCCGATACCGACTTCTTCCTGAACGGAGAAGAAGGCTTCCAGGGGCGGATGGGCCAGTTCCGGATCATCCAGGATAGCCAGCATATAGGCGACTCCGTGGCCACAGTCAGCGCCAAGAGTGGTATCCTTAGCCTGTAGCCATCCGCCCTCCACGAAGAGCTGGAGGGGATCTGTTTCAAAATTAAAGTCGGATTCCGGCTTTTTCACGCAGACCATATCGGTGTGGGCCTGGAGCATCACCGGCGGATGCTTTTCGTAGCCGGGAGAGCCTTCTTTTTTAATCAAAACATTCCACAATTGATCCCGGTAGCAAGAAAGTCCTCGTTCCTCAGCAAACTGTACCAGGTAATCAGAGATTCCCTTTTCGTTATAGGAGCCATGGGGAATGGCGCAGATGTCTTCGAAAAATTTTCGGTGTGGTTTTCCTTCGTGATTCATGACGTATTTCATGGTACATCCTCCCTTTGGCCAGCGGGGCCCTTTCAACTTTTACTCATGGGTTTGTATGTGTATGCAGATGATTTGCATACAATACATAATAAGCAATATCTGTGCCATCAGAGATTCCTTGGAATAGTTGGCTTTCAGATTAGAAGGCGCTTCAATAAATTGCAATTTGACAATAAATTGCGTAAGTGCAATAATAAATCAAGGGTCGGTTGCCGTAAAGGGGTAACCAAATACTATGAGGGAAGAAATAGGAGAAAAGATGGGCAGGGATGAAAGAAATTGGATTCATTCAGAGGATTACCCGAAAATGATGGAATTCACCGTAGAGAATTCCTGGATCGGTTGCATCATTGCAGATGCAGATGGGAAATACGTCTATACCAATAAAATTTATGAAAGTATTACCGGCATCCCGGGGGCAGAGATGGTGGGTTCCAGCGTTGAGGCGGCCAGGCAGGATGGACTTTTAGGCCCTCATTCCACAACGATTCTGGCCATGAAGGAAAAAAAAGAGGTGGTTGCTCAGCAACAATTAAAGGACCGGAGGGTCATCGTTAGGGGCACTCCCTATTTTGACGAGAAGGGCAAGGTCAAGTATGTACTGTCCCAGCTGTTCAGCATTGAAAAGCTGAACCGTCTTTATCAGGAGATTGCCCGGGAAAAGAAGAAAGGTTGGGAGCATTTTGAGAAGGTTGAGCTCCGGGCCAGTCAGGTCTCAGAAGGATCCACGGACTATATCATTTATAGAAGCGAAGAAATGAGCCAGGTAATGGATCAGGCCAGGCGCCTGGCCCCGACGGATGTCACGGTACTTCTCCTGGGAGAATCGGGAACCGGCAAGGAACTGGTAGCTAAATTCATCCACCAGGCAAGCAGCCGAAAGGAGCAGCCCTTTATTCGAATCAACTGCAGTGCAATCCC
>JBLJBD010000169.1:0-2730 GCA_047637815.1 Anaerovoracaceae bacterium | reverse complement strand
TAATTCTCTCTTGACCTTCTTTGAAAGTATCATATCCAAAATATACTTTCAGCATATCCTTAGCGTTCATCTTTTACCCCCCGAAAACATCATTCTTCTTCTCAAGCACCACTTCCGGCAGCACAACCTTTATCTCTTTTCCCTCTTCTCCTTCTTCCATTTTCCAATATACCACGGCCCGCACCCTGGCTGAACTGGGTTGAAATCCCTTCATTGTTAGGTCTTCCAGCTTTTCACTAAATTTTTTAGAGAATCGGAGAACCATATCTCCCTCTGTATCATAACATCCTTTTTTCTCAAAGATAAGGGGGTCCCCGCTCTTTAAACGAGAAATCGCTGGCTGACTGGAGTTCGCATAGCCCAGATGTACATCTCGGTAAGTTAAGAGCATGGCTATTTGGCAAGGTGGCTGATACCTTTGATCATCCCGTATGACTTCCAATCCATCGGTACGGATCTGATCGAACCAGGGGTTGTTGATGAACAAAGACAGATTGGTTTTGGCCCTGGTCAGCCCCACATAGAGCTGTCTCCAGGATTCATCGTTGTTGATGGGGAATCGGTCCAGCATCATATAGACATTGTCAAATTCACGGCCCTTTGCCTTGTGAATCGTGGAAACAAAAACGGTCTCTACGCTGCCTCCATAAAAATCTTCTTGCTTCGATTCTTGGATGAATCGCAAAAAATCCGACAGGTAGATGCGGTTCGTATTCGTTGCTTCAAAATCCTTGACCAAATTCGTGCAGACTTCCAGATTGAGGCTCCCGGAATATTCCTGGACTAATTTCCTTCTGGCGGCATCCCAATTTTCCTGGTCAATCTGTACCGAATCATCATCAAGTTCCAGATATTCGATGAAGCTTCTGACTTCCTGAAGATGATAAAGGTTGAAGCCGTCGTTGGACTGGATCAGTTTTACCGGCAGCCCTCCTCGAAGGAGAAGTCCGGCGACTTGCATGGCTTCCTCATTGGTTTTCGTCAAAATACAGCTGCTTCCTTGGATGGAATCCGACAATACCCGTTGAGCCAATGGAGCGATGAGGTTGTCGCTCCTATACCGGAACAATCGGATACCCCCCGCCTCCTTTCGAACCGACTGGATGGGGGTCCTTTTCAACCGATTAGGAATCTTTCTGGCAGCCTGATTGGAAAAGTCCACGATGGCAGGAGTACTCCGGTAATTTTCCAGCAACTCGTATAGCACGGCACCCTGATTCTGAATCAGCTGCCCCATATACATGGAGCTGGAACCTCGAAATTCAAAGATGTTCTGGTCGTCATCCCCCACAGCGATGACCCGCATCCCCTCATTCCGTTCCATCAATGCGGTTACCAAGCCATATTCCTGTTCGTCCATGTCCTGAGCCTCATCGATGACCAGCACCGATTTGGCAACCCGGATTTCTTCGGCTTCACCCCTCCGGATTCGTTCAGCTGCCTGGGAGATGATCTGCTCCGAACCTTCCAGTTTGCCCATCCGGCCCATAATGTCAAAGCAATAGGAATGAAAGGTCTTGATTTCCACAAAATAAGCGGCATTGCCGATGAGCTGAATCAGCCTCTTTTTAAATTCCGTCGCTGCAGACCGGGAAAAGGTTAGCATCAGCAGCTGTTCATGCTTAATATCCTCCATCAGCATCAGAGACGCCAGTTTATGGACCAGAATCCGGGTCTTGCCGCTTCCAGGGCCGGCTGCCACAACAATGGCCTGGGAGTTCCGGTCGTTGATGATATTCAGCTGGGCTGTTGACAACTCCCCGAAGAGCTGCCGGAATTTTTTAGGAGTAATATTTTTCTTGATCTCATCCTGGCGGCTTCCCGGGAAATACTTATTTAGGAAAGAATAATAATTTAATTGGAAATAATCATCAACAAACTGCAGGGCATCCCTGTAGTTGCTTACCATTCGCTTGGCGTATTCCCCTACGATGTGAATCTGCTGAATCCTCCCCGAATAGAATTCGTTGAGCTTCTGATAATCCTCTTGCTTGAATTTCCTCTTGTTATCCAGCTCCAGCCTCTCAATGGTCAAGGCGTTATACAGAACCATAAAGCCTCCCTCAATCTGGATGGCTTCGATTTTGGATAAATACAGCAGGGCTTCCTGGATTTGATCCAGGTTGGTTTCCCGGGAGAAAAAGGTAATGACCCCTTCGTAGGCTTCTTTGATTTCTATCAGAGAGAAATCGATGATGAGTTCCTCTGTGTTGTCTTCTTCCTTATTCCCGGCGTTTTCATAGGCTTCGAGCAGGTATTCTATGATGAATCCGGCCAGCTGGTGGCGCTTTTGAATTCTTTCTCTAAAGTTCTCTTCCCGTTCCGCGTAGAGAAGGGCTACATGGGATTTCCCCTGGCCTTTCATTTTCTTTTTAATCCAGCCCTTGTTGGACCAGAAGTTGAGAATCGTGTTGATCTTAGCCGGGGTAATGTCCTTAATCCCCGCTTTTTCCAGTTCCTCATTGATCTCTTTTATGTGAATGACGGTTTCTTCCTGATCATAGCACTCCAACAGCTTGTTTTCGATTTTCAGAAAACCATCCAACTGATTCTTTAGCCTGTTCAAATTATTCTTCTTTTTAATTAAGGCCTTCAGGTCCTTTGTATCCGCCAATATCTGCTCTTCTTTCAGCAGGTTGACAGCTCGTATCACATCTTCTTTCGTGATGGCAAGAATATCGGACAGATAATCGATTCGGGATTCGCCTATATCCCCGCCGGTCCTTTTGC
>JBLJBD010000168.1:0-23480 GCA_047637815.1 Anaerovoracaceae bacterium | reverse complement strand
CGTTACATCCGGCTCTGCAACTATTCCTCCGGCATGTGCATGCCGGAAATCGCTGCCATGGGTGCCATCGAACGGCTGGACGTCATGCTGAACGATGCCCTGTACGGCATCTTGTTCCGGGATATCAATATGCAGCGAACCCTGGTGGATCAGTTCTTCTCCCGTGTCATCATCGGTTACTCCGGCATCATCTTCAATTCCGGAGAGGACAACTACCTGACCACCGACGATGCCTATGAGGCTGCCCACACGGTACTGGCTTCCCAGTTCATCAACGAACAGTTTGCCGTGCTGGCCAACATCAAGGAAGAACAGATGGGTCTTGGCCATGCCTTTGAGATGGATCCTACCATGGAAAACGGATTCCTTTATGAACTGTCTCAGGCGATCATGGCCAAGGAAATCTTCCCCAAGGCCAACCTGAAGTACATGCCTCCCACCAAGTTCATGACCGGAAATATTTTTAAAGGTCATATTCAGGATGCCCTGTTCAATATGATTGCTGTCTGGTCCGGCCAGTCCCTCCAGCTGCTGGGTATGCTGACGGAAGCCATCCATACGCCTCACATGCAGGACCGGTACCTGTCCATTGAAAATGCCCAGTATATTTTCAACAATGCCCGGGATCTGGGCAGCGAAGTGGAATTCAAAGAAGACGGCGTCATTCAGAAACGGGCCCAGTTCGTTCTGGAAGAAGCCAACAAGCTGCTCCACGCCATTGAAGAGGAAGGCCTCTTCCGAACCATCGAGCAAGGAAAATTCGGCGGCGTCAAGCGAGCCAGGGATGGCGGAAAGGGCCTGGAAGGGGTCTGCGTTCGGGATGAAAACTACTTCAATCCCTTTATTCCGCTGATGATGGGAGGTGTCCGGTAATGACAAATAAGACGATTGTAAACACTCAGGTAGACCTGACAAAGGTCAAACCTTACGGAGATACCATGAATGACGGGATGGTTCAGATGGCCTTTACCCTTCCCGTTCCTTACGGAGAAGAAGCCAGCGAAGCGGCCAAACAGCTGCTGAAAAAGATGGGCTTTGAGGAGCCGGCGGTGGTCTATTCCAAGGACATGGGCGGCGGCTTCACCTTCTTTACCATGTATGGAAAATGCCAGCACACCGTGGATTTCACCGCCATTAAGGTGACCAAGGTAGACGTGGATGTGATGGACCGGGTGGAATGCCAGCAGTACATCGAAGACAATATCAAACGGGAAGTGGTCATCGTAGGAGCCTGTACCGGTACCGATGCCCACACCGTTGGAATTGACGCCATCATGAACATGAAGGGATTCCACGGCCATTTCGGTCTGGAACGATACAAAGGAATCCGGGCAGTCAACATGGGCAGCCAGGTGCCCAACGAAGTCCTCATCGCCAAGGCCATTGAGGAAAAAGCGGACGCTATTCTGGTATCCCAGATCGTTACTCAGAAGGACGTTCATATCGCCAACATGACCAACCTGGTAGAGCTGATGGAAGCGGAAGGAATCCGGGATAAGGTGATCCTGGTCTGCGGAGGCCCCAGAATCTCCCATGAGCTGGCTCAGGAGCTGGGATTTGATGCCGGCTTCGGTGCTCATTCCTATGCGGAGGATGTGGCTTCCTATGTGCTGACAGAACTGGTAAAGCGGAACAAAGCCGCCCAGAAATAGAAAGGAGGGTTCCCATTGAAAAACAAAATCATGACCGCCGATGAAGCGGTGGCAAAGATCAAAGACGGAGACAGCATTATGGTGGGAGGCTTCATGGCCTGCGGGACACCGGAAATCCTCATTGATGCCCTGGTGCGGAAAAATGTCCGGCACCTGACCATCATCTGCAACGACGCCGGGGTGCCGGGCCGGGGAGTGGGAAAACTCATCTCCAACGGACAGGTGAAGAAGCTGATCGCTTCCCACGTGGGCCTCAACCCGGAAGTCGCCCAGCGGATGAACACCGAAGTGGAAGAGGATAAACTGGAATGCATCCTGGTACCCCAGGGAACCCTGGCTGAGAGGGTACGGGCCGGCGGAGCCGGACTGGGGGGCATCCTGACCCCGACCGGTGTGGGCACCATCGTCGCAGAAGGCAAGCAGGTGATCAACGTTCAGGGCAGGGATTATCTGCTGGAAGAACCTCTCCGGGCGGACCACGCTTTTCTGAGAGGCTCGGTCACCGACAAGTTCGGCAACACCACCTATAACGGCACCACCAGGACCTTCAACCCGATGATGGCCACGGCAGCGGACAACGTGATCGTGGGAACCTGTGAGATCGTGGAAATCGGGGAGATCGACCCCAACCATGTGGTAACATCCGGCATCTTCGTGGATGCCATCGTGGGAGGAGAAAAGCCATGGCAGATATAAAGGAACTGATCGCGGCCAGAGTCGCGAAGGAATTAAAAGACGGAGACGTGGTGAACCTGGGAATCGGCCTGCCCACCATGGTGGCCAACTTCATTCCCGAGGGAGTGGATGTGGTATTTCAGTCGGAAAACGGCATCATGGGCATGGGACCTGCTGCGGAAAAGGGCAAGGAAGATGTGGACATCATCAATGCGGGAGCCCAGTATGTGACGGTCAATCCGGGAGCCATGTACTTTGACAGCGCCACCTCCTTCGGCATCATCCGGGGAGGCCATGTGGACGTAACGGTACTGGGAGCCCTGGAGGTGGACCAGTGCGGAAACCTGTCCAACTGGATCGTGCCGGGGAAAATGGTGCCCGGTATGGGCGGCGCCATGGACCTGGTGGTAGGAGCGAAAAAGGTCATCGTGGCCATGCAGCATACCCAAAAGGGTGCCCATAAGATTCTGGGCGAGTGCATGCTTCCCTACACCGCCGTTGGGGTGGTGGACATGATCATCACGGAAATGGGGGTCATGGAAGTGACCAAAGAAGGCATCCTCCTCAAGGAATACAATCCGGACTACACCCTGGAACAGATCCAGGAGGCTACCGGAGCTCAGCTGATCATCAGCCCGGATCTCCGGGAAATGGAACGATGAAATTCTATATTGCCGATGCCTTTACCGAGGAACTTTTCGGCGGGAACCCCGCCGGTGTCGTCCTGATTCCTGAGGGGGCGGATTTTCCGTCCGAATCCCTCATGATCCGGACTGCAGCAGAGCTTCGGTACTCGGAAACGGCTTTTGTGAAAAGGCTGGGTGAAAAAGCTTTCCATCTCCGCTATTTTACGCCTACCGATGAGGTGGACCTCTGCGGCCATGCCACCATAGCCTCTTTTGGGGTGCTGGTGGAGGAAGGGCTGATCCGGTCGGGGGATTTCTGCAGCCTTCAGACGAAAGCCGGATCCCTCCAGGTGGAAATCCGTCAGGGGATGGTCTTTATGGAGATGGGAGAAGCTGCTCTTCTGGGACCTGTACCGGATCTCTCGGCTCTTGCCGGGGTTCTCGGTATTTCTGAATCGGATTTTGCCATGGAACCGGCCATTGTATCCACCGGGCTGCCGGACATACTGGCACCCATCCGAAATCGGGATCTGCTTTTGACCATGAAACCGGATTTCCCGGCCATGGCAGAGCTGTCCAACGAACTTTCGGTGGTAGGCGTCCACGCCTTCTGCCTGGATCCGGAGCGGCAGGTAACGGCTTGGTGCCGAAACTTCGCCCCTCTCTATGGAATCGATGAAGAAGCCGCCACTGGCACGGCCAATGGAGCACTGACCGAATATCTTTACCGGCAGGGCATCCTGAAGGACGAGGACGAGTCCCTTTACCTCCAGGGGGAAAGTATGGGAAGGCCTTCTAAAATCCACGGAATATTTTCTGCAAACGAAAAACCCAGAATCCGGATCGGCGGCAGTTGCCGGATGCTGGCCAAAGGAGAATTGCTGATATGACCGGACTATTTCTGCAGCCGGAAGGCTTTTATCAACAGGCTTCTGCCGTGCTGGAGCCGGAAATGATCGCATCCCCTGTTCCCGGATTTCCGGAACGGGGGATTTCCTGTTTCTCCAGAAAGCTGGTGGATTTCCTGAAGGACCGTTATAATGGGGTCCCCATTGCCTTCTTCCGGACGGAAGAGGGGAAGATTCCTATTTACAAAATTTCCTGGAATGGGGAAGAAATCGCTCTTTTCATGTCCCGGGTGGGGGCGCCGGCGGCAGTGATCCAGCTGGAGGAAGTCCGGGCTATGGGGCTTCGAAAGATTTTCTATTTTGGCTCCTGCGGAGCGCTGGATCGGCAGATTGGTTTTGGAGACCTGATCCTTCCCCTGGGGGGGATCCGTGACGAGGGAACCAGCTATCATTACCAGCCGCCGGAGTGGAATGCCAGGATGAAGGAACGGTCCCTGGAGATTATACGGCGTACCCTGACCGATTTGGAAATGGATTGGCGGGAAGGCCTGGCCTGGACCACCGACGGACTGTACCGGGAGACCAGGAGTAAGGTGGAACAGCGGATTCGGGATGGGTGCCTGGTAGTGGAAATGGAATACACGGCCCTTCAGGCGGCGGCTGACTTTCGAAAGATGGAATTTGGGCAGCTCCTTTATTGCGAAGATAATTTGGATGGTGAAGATTGGGAAGCCAGAGGTTACTTGCCGGGAGACCCGGAACTGATGGAGCGGTGGCTGGAGCTGCCCTTCCGGATCATTACTCAATTATAAAAGACTTGCCCGGAAAACTGATTTCCGGGCAAGTCTTTTTACAGCATTCTTATGGGCGGAGATGCTTTTCCAGCAAATCCAGATAGATATCGATGTTTTCCGGTTTGGGCAGGATGACCCGGGCGTGAGTGGCATTCCCGCCGCCCTTACCGTTGTATATGGAAGCGGTTTCCCGGACCAGTTTGCCGCAGTCTGCTTTCTTTCCGTTGGAGAAGAATAGCAGGGTGGAGGCTTCCCGACAGATCAGGGCCAGCAGTCCGTGAATTTCATCGGTCAGGGGACGGCCCAACTGAGTCAGGTCCTCCAGATCCAGCCCTTCAAATTCCATGATAGTCAAGGTATGACCATCCCGGAGCCGGGCAGCGGTTTCTTCGGTTTTTTCCCGGATTACCACCTGTCGGAGCTGATGGAGTCGGGTGCGCACGGCTTTATTCTTTTCTTCCTGGACCAGAATCTTATCCATCAAATCCCCGGTAGATGCGGAATATCGCTTGTTCAGCTGATCCACCAGCTGATGCTTTTGCTGATAATCGGACAAGGCATCGGACCCGGCATCGAAATAAATCCGGAACATGCCTTTGTAATTTTCCATTTTATAAATCTTAATCAATCCCACCTGTCCGGAGGTGGAGGGATGGGTGCCGCAGCAGGCCACGCAGTCTGCCGGATTCTCTAAGGATCCCACACAGACGATGGTGATGTCCTCCTCCAGGGCCAGCTGCTTTCGCATGGGAAGGGCGGCGGCTTCTTCCCTGCTCTCAAAGGTTTGGGTGATCACAGGAAGATTGGCCCAGACGGCCTGGTTGGCCAGAGTCTCTACTTTCTCCAGGATTTCCGGGGTCAGGATCGTGGAGTCCGGATCGTCCTCCAGACTGATGTCTATGGTCATGTACTCTTCTCCCATGTGGAACCCCCGGTTGACCCCGCCGCATTCCTGATAAAAGATGCCAGACAGAATGTGTTCGCCGCAGTGACGCTGCATGTTGCGAAATCTGGCGGGCCAGTCCAGAACACCCTCTATGACATCCCCTTCCTTCAGCCCTGATTCGCCCCGGATCTGATGAAAGATTAGATCTCCCTCCTCCCAGACTTTTTCCACAGCAAAACCGCCCAGCATGCCCCGGTCCCAAGGCTGGCCCCCTCCTTCCGGAAAAAAAGCGGTCTGATCCAGAACCAGGAGGTCCCCTTCTTTTGCCGGGAGAATCTGTTCGATTCGGCCTTGAAATTTCTTTAGATAAACATCCTTTTGATAAAGCTTGATGGTATTCATGAAATCCTTCCTTTGCTTTCTTTATCGACAAATATAAAATTATTATAGCACAAACCCGGGGTTATGATATATAATAAGAAAAAAGTACTAGTTTGCTATATTGAAAAAAAAACGGACAGGGGTCTTGACAACCGCTTTTTTTCGGTATTTTACGGAAGCCGCGGAATTTGAAGCTTTGCCTGAAAATCCGACAAAACGACACTTTTCGTGGTGACAGAAAATGGATGAGAACAGGCGGATCGGATGGTGTCGATAAAGGAAATGAAATCTGTGGATAACTCTGAAAATTAATTGTGGAATATCTATTGACTGCGTTGCAAATAAAGGGTTAAGGGATTATGAACATATCCACAGCCATAGGTGGATAAGATTGTATACAATTTCCCGAAGGGGTGTGGAAAATTCGTGAAAGCCTTAATATTAAACAGTTTTCGACCTGTTGAAAAATATTCATAGTAATGAGAACAAAGGTTTACATAATAATTATCAAATGATTACCGATCGGATGAATTTGAGGAGGACAAATTAATGCTTAAAGAAAAAAACATTTACAAGGAGGACCTTCCTGTTAATGTTGTTGTTGCCCACCTGGAAGAATATCCCATTCACTTCCACGATGACATGGAGGTGGTCTATGTGCTGGAGGGCAGTGTAGGGCTGAAAAACGGTTACTACAACTATGTGCTCAAGCAGGGGGATATTTTTATTCTGAATGACCGGGAAATCCACAGCTTCACCAAGACCAGTGAGGATAATATGGTCATGATGATGCAGCTGAACCTGGACTATTTCTCCAAATACTATGACAACCTGAAAAACAACTTTTTCGTCACCGACATGCACGATCCGGAGGATGAGAGTCTTGAAATCCTACGAAGTCTGTTAGCCACCATCATGATGGAAATCCTTCAAAAAGGCTACGACTATGAGCATAAGGTCATTGAAACCGTTCACAACGTGATTTCAACCCTCCGGTCGGACTTCCAGTATTTTCTCATGGAGGACGGACGGTTCATCAACGGGGAGAAAAACAAGGGCAATAAGATCCTGGCCGGCCGGATGAACCGAATTACCGATTATATGTACGACAACTATACCAGAAAACTGACACTCAATGAGATTGCGGAAAGGGAGCATCTGAGCATCTACTATCTTTCCCACGTCATCAAGGAAGCCACCGGCCTTAATTTCCAGGATTTGCTCAGCTTCATCCGGGTGGAGGAATCAGAAAAACTGCTCCTGGGTACCAACAAAAAGATTGGTGTCATATCCGACGAGATGGGGTTCTCTGCCGTCCGTTATTATATCAAGCATTTCCGGACCTGGTTCGGTATGCATCCCCTGGAATATCGAAAGCAGTATACGGATAAGGTCAGCAGCCGTGAAATCCATGCGGTCTATACCCGATGCGAACCAGAAGAGATCGAAGAAGCTATCCGCAGCCAGGTCAAAGGGGTTTACCGGGATTATCTGAAAGGCAAAAGGCCGGATCCCATCATCATTGAAGTAGAACTGGAAGGACTGCTGGCCGGTCCTCTGGGCTCGGAATCCGCCATGGACGGGCTGATGACCATGAATGCTATGAAGCCTATTTCAAGGCCCTATAACCTTCTTCAGGGACTTTCGGAAAGCGTTCTGTCGTCCGGAGACAATTACATCGTCACTACTGCAGCCAGAAATAAAGAGCGACCGGAAAACCTCAGCATCCTGCTGTACAATATCAACAGCAAGATGAAAAAGGATATTGAACAAAGCGGCAGACGGGAGCGTGTCCTGGAAATCGCCAGGAATTTTGATGAAGAAGCAGAGTTTCTGGTCCGGGTCAACGGCATGGCCGGCGAGTTTAAGGTCAGCCGCTACAAGTTGACCCGGGAAAACGCTCTGACTGCCTTTCATGAGGGGCTGAAGGAGCCGGGCCTGTCCACAAAGAGGGAAAGCATCATCAGCAGCTGGGCGGCCTTTCCCTCCATCGAATTCCGAAATATCACCACCACCGAGTCCATCAGCATTCGGTCGACTTTGAAAGGACTCAGCGCCGAGCTGATCCTGGTAGATCGGAAATAACAGCAAAATCGTACATTTTTAAAGCAATTGTATAGTTGAATCAGTCATTTTCCTTTGTTAATATGAATATGAAATTCAGAATATTCCCTGAATAGGGAGCAATAAAATTAATGGAGGAAGATTATGAGACTGTGTATCATTGGCGCCGGTGGTGTAGGCACCGCCGCTGCAAAAATTATTAAGAGAGCTGGAGAAGGTGGTTCCTGGGCAGAAAAGGTAGTCATTTCCGATTACGATTTTGAACGGGCTAAGCTGGTTGCCGCCGAATGTGACGATCCTCGTTTTATCCCTGAAAAAATAGATGCGACCAAACCGGAAATCATGAAAGAGGTCTTTAAGAAGCACGACATCACTTTCGCGATGAATGCCGTTGAGCCCCTTTTCAATGAAAGCATATTCGACACTTGCCTGGAAGCCGGAGTGGGCTATCTGGACTGTGCCATGACGCTGTCCAAGAGACATCCGGAAAATCCCTATGAAGAGTGCGGAATCAAACTGGGAGATTATCAGTTTGAGCGAAATGAAGCCTGGGCAAAGGCCGGCAACATGGCCATCGTCGGATCCGGCGTAGAACCTGGTATGGCTGACGTTTTCGCCCGATTTGCCGATAAGCATCTCTTCGATACCATTGATGAAGTCAATGTTCGGGATGGAGACAATTATGCCGGAGCGGACGGCGAGTTCGGATTCTCGGTTTGGACCACCATCGAAGAGTGTCTGAATCCTCCAGTGATCTACGAGAAGGAAAGAGGCTGGTTCACCACCGAAAGCTTTTCTGAGCCGGAAATCTTCCATTTCCCCGGCGGAATCGGCGACGTGGAAGTCATCAACGTGGAGCATGAAGAAGTCCTTCTGGTACCACGAGTCATCGACTGCAACCGGGTTACTTTCAAATACGGAGTTCCCAGAGAACTGCGGGTTCTGCTGAAAAACCTGGAAGCCTTGGGCATGGACAGTGCTACCCGGATGATCAAGGTTGGAGATTCTGAAATTTCCCCCCGGGATTTCCTGGTAAAAGTCGTTCCCAATCCGGTAGATTCCACCCTGAAGATGACCGGAAAAGGCTGCGCAGGCACCTGGGTAACCGGTACAAAAGACGGCAAGAAGAGATCCGTCTACCTCTATCAGGTTGCGGATAACCAGGAATGCATCAAGCGATACGGAACCAACTCCGTCGTTTCTCAGACGGCAGTGGGACCGGTCATCATGATGGAACTGGTAGCCAAAGGCATTTGGGACATCAAGGGTGTCCATGGACCGGAAAGCTTCGATCCGGATCCCTTTGTGGCCAGACTGGCTAAGTACGAATTCCCCGCCGGTATTCGGGAAATGGACTCCGAGTATTCGGATGAGCTGAACGAACAGTCGCTGGTGGACATGCTGGACAAATAACCCCTGTGGTTGTTTATAAAAAGAAAAATCATCATCATGAAACAGATGCCCCGGACGAATTATACGGTCCGGGGCATCTGCTTTTGCGTTGATAAAAAAAGTGGTTAAGTCTATAATAGATAGAAAGAAACAGAAAAAATTAAGGGACAATCGGAGGATTTGGCATGATTCAGGACATTCACCCCCATATTTATGATATCAATTACTTCCAGGCCATACCCGGACCTGGGGACATCATCACCTATTTCAGCGAAGACCGTCTGCTTCTGCGGAAAGACCCGGAGAAGGACGTCTATTTCCTTCCCACCATGGAAGAGTTCCGCAGGCTGATTCAAGGAGTTCCGGAGGACTTGATCGGGGATTATGAACGGCTTTTTTCTATTAATGAAGATCACGTATTCCTGCTGGAAGAATCGGCGGCTATCGATGAAGCCGTAGGAAAAGCCTCGGATTTCATCCTGGAGGAAGTGACCATGATTCGGGAGTACGAAAATCAGTGGATGGCCTTTGCCGGGATCACGGCCCGTCATCTTTACCGATGGAAGAAGAACAATCGCTTTTGCGGAAGATGCGGAAGCCACATGAGGCAGGGAGAGTCGGACCGGGGAATGTTCTGTGACAATTGCGGTAATTTTCAATACCCGAAAATTTCTCCGGCTATCATAACGGCGGTAACTGACGGAGACCGGCTGCTGATGGCCCGGGCCTCCAAAGGATCCTATAAGCGCTGGTCCCTGATCGCGGGTTTTGTGGAAGTGGGAGAAACCTTTGAAGACACCGTTCGCCGGGAGGTCCTGGAAGAAGTGGGCATCCGGGTAAAAAATATCCGGTATTTCAAGAGCCAGCCCTGGGGTTTCAGCGATTCCATCATGATTGGCTTTTTCGCGGAACTGGACGGAAGCGACCAACTGACCCTTCAGGAAGAGGAAATCAGTGAAGCGGACTGGTTCTGCCGGGAGGATATTCCGGAAACCCCGTCATCGGTCAGCATCGCTGCTGAAATGATCGAGGCCTTTCGCAACGGCCGGGAGGGGATATGATTACCATTGAAGAGGCCCAGCTGATGCTGGATGAAATTGCAGAAGAGTTGCCGGCCGAGTTCTACAAGGAACTGAACGGCGGCATCCTGCTCCTGCCGGACAGAAAGGTCAGCCCCCATGCCCGGGAGGAGGATCTCTATATTATGGGAGAATATCATTATAACAGCAGTATGGGGCGGATGATTTACATTTATTTCGGATCCTTTCAGCAGCTGTACCCGGAAATTTCCGGGGAACGGATGAAAAAGAAGCTGAAGGACACCCTCCTTCACGAATTTACCCACCACCTGGAATCCCTGGCTGGAGAGCGGGGGCTGGAGATCAAGGACCAGGAGCAATTGAAGCGATATAAGGGTTGACACGGAAGGCGTCAGATGGTATGATGGTTGCTGTAGTGCTTTATCGCATTAACGTGGTAGACAAATGAACCGATGGACAGCCATCTTTAGAAAGTGAGCCAATCATGGATTTTAAACAAGCCAACCTTCGGCCGGAAGAAATCGCCGCCCTCCGAGTGCGGGGCATCTTTGAACAGGCCGGCTATAAAAAGTATCGGATGAGCAGCTTCGAGGAGTATTCCCTGTATTCCGAAAACCGGGATTTCCTGGGCGGGGAAAAAATCATCACCTTTACGGACCTGGACGGAAAACTCAGGGCGCTGAAGCCGGATGTGACCCTGGGGATCATCAAAAATACAAGAGCGACCCGAGAAAAACCGGAGAAGCTCTATTATATCGAAAATGTTTACCGGGAATCCCGGGAGAGCCATACCTTTAAGGAAATCAACCAGATGGGTATGGAGTTTATCGGGGACATCGGAGATGCTGAAATCGTGGAGGTCATCGATCTGGCGGCCCAGGCCCTGAGCCGGATCAGTTCCCGGTATGTGCTGGAAATATCCCACATGGATTTTGTGCTGGAGCTTCTGGGCGAATGCTGTCTGGGTGGCGTGGACCGGATCAAGATGATCAAGCAACTGCGGAACCGAAACGTGGAAGGGATTGCAGAAACCGGTAAAAGAGCCGGGCTGGATCCGGAGCGGATTGAACTGATCTGCCGGATTCCAACCCTCCAGGGGAATATGGATCAGGTCATCCACCGGGCTTCTTCCCTGGTCAAAAACCAACGGATGCAGCAGGCCCTGGATACCCTGGAGACCCTGTATAAAGCCATCAAGGAAAAGGATCCCAAGGCGAAGGTGAAAGCGGACCTTTCCACCATCAATGACATCGACTATTACAACGGTGTGATCTTCAAGGGGTACATCGAAGGGTCCGCCAAAAGCGTCATCGCCGGCGGCCAGTATGACCGGGCCATGCATCTCTTCGGTAAGGATGTGGGGGGCATTGGATTTGCCCTCTATCTCAATGAATTGTCCCGGGTGGGAGAAGACGATCCCCTGGGCCAGGCTGTCACCTCTTCCGGTAAGGCCAGGGAAATGCTCAACATCGCCCTTCCCAAGGGCCGGCTGGGCAATCAGGTGTACAACCTGCTTGCCGGCATCGGTTATGACTGCCCCGATTTTTATGAAGAAAACCGGAAATTGGTTTTTGAAAATCCGGAAAAGGGCGTCCGTTTCCTCTTGGTGAAGCCCAGTGATGTAGCTATCTATGTGGAACACAATGCGGCGGACGTGGGAATCGTAGGAAAGGATATCCTGCTGGAATCCGCTCCGGATGTCTATGAACTGCTGGATCTCCGCCTGGGCAAGTGCCGAATGGCGGTGGCTGCTAAAAACGGCTATGTGGATGATCCGGACCGGACCCTGCGAGTGGCAACCAAATTTGTCAATGTAGCAAAAAAATATTATTCGGAAATGAACCGGGACATCGATATCATCAAACTCAACGGCAGCATTGAGCTGGCTCCCATCCTGGGTTTGTCCGATGTAATCGTGGATATCGTGGAATCCGGCAATACCATCCGGGAAAACGATCTCTATATTATGGAAGAGTTCAAGCAGATCAGCGCCCGTTTCATCGCCAATAAGGCCAGTTATATTTTCAAGAATACTATTATCGAGGACATTATTTCCAAATTGTCTGAGGTGGTCAAGGAAAAATAGATGAGCAGATTCTTAAAAGAACAATTGAAAAATCTGGAACCCTACGTTCCCGGGGAGCAGCCCAAAAGCACGGGGCTGATCAAGCTAAATACCAACGAGAGCCCCTTTCCGCCGGCTCCGGGGGTCCTTTCTGTTCTAAACCGGGAAGAGGGGGAAAAACTTCGTCTGTATTCGGACCCGGCAGCTACGGAATTGCGCCGGGCGGCGGCGGATTTTTATGGCATCCCGGAAAGCCGGATCATGGCCGGCAACGGTTCGGATGAACTGCTGGCCTTTCTGTTCATGGCTTATGGAAAACGGATATATTACCCCTCCATCAGCTATGGATTTTACAAGGTTTACGGGGAGATTTTCGCCGAGGAGGCTTTGGAAATTCCACTGGATGACGACTTAAGCATCCGGCCGGAGGATTACCACGGCCTTCCTGGAACCATCATCCTGGCAAACCCCAATGCGCCGACGGGAAGGGCGCTGACCAGGGAAGAGATCAAAGGAATCCTTCGGGCCAACCGAGATCAATTGGTGGTCGTGGATGAGGCCTACGTGGATTTCGGCGCAGAAAGCATGATTCCCTGTATTGAGGAATTTGATAATCTGCTGGTGATCCAGACCCTCTCTAAGTCCCGGAGCCTGGCGGGAGCAAGGGTGGGACTGGCCATGGGCCGGGAAGAGTTGATCGAGGATCTCAACCGGATCCGATTCAGCTTTAATCCCTATAATCTGAACCGGCTTTCCATTCTGGCCGGGGTGGCGGCCTTCCGGGACCGGGAGTATTTTGAAAACTGCTGCCGAATCATTGTGGCCAACCGGGAACAATTCGTATCCGAACTGAAAAAACAGGGATTCCGGATACTGCCCTCAAAAGCCAATTTTGTCTTTGCCAAACCCCCGGCCATGGGTGGTGAAGCCTATTATCAAGCTCTCCGGGACCGGAATATCCTGGTCCGCCATTTTAAGCATCCTTCTCTGTCCGAATTTGTTCGAATTACCATTGGAACCTGGGAGGAGCTGAATCAAATCCTGATTGCCAATAAAGAGATGGGCCTTTCGCCTGTTGGAAAAGGAGAAGAAGCATGAGAACCGTGGAAGCAGAACGAATCACCAATGAAACGGATATCCGGCTGAAATTGTCGGTGGATGGTCAAGGTGCCTATTCGGTAGACACCGGATGCGGATTCCTGAACCACATGCTGGAACTCTTCGCCCGGCACGGCGGCTTCAACCTGGAGCTTTCCTGCCGGGGAGACGTGGAAGTGGACGATCATCATACGGTAGAAGACGTGGGAATTGCCCTGGGCCAGGCCTTTGCCAAGGCGCTGGGAGATAAGAGGGGAATCACCCGGTACGGCAACATGCTCCTTCCCATGGACGAAGCCCTGGTTCTCTGCGCTTTGGATATCAGTGGCCGAGCCTTCCTGAACTACCAGGTCAGCCTGCCCACAGAAAAAATCGGCACTTTTGATACCCAGCTGGTGGAAGAATTCTTCGCGGCCTTCAGCCGGAGCTTGGGCCTGACTCTCCATCTGAACCAGATGGCCGGAACCAACTCCCACCACATCGCCGAGGCCTGCTTTAAAGGGGTCGCCCGGGCATTGGCTCAAGCCTGCGCCATCGACGAAAAACGGAAGTTCGATATTCCCTCAACGAAGGGAGTGTTGTAGTATGATTGCCATCTTGGATTACGGAGTGGGCAATCTCTACTCCCTCAGCAGTTCTCTTAAAAGCCTGAACATCGACACGGTGATTACCAATCGGGAAGAGGACCTGGTTCGGGCGGACAAAATCATTCTGCCCGGTGTGGGAGCCTTTGAAGATGCCATGAAGAAGCTCCGGGATTCCGGCATGGTGGAACCCCTGCTGGAGCAGGCTGCAGCGGGGAAGCCCCTGTTGGGAATCTGCCTTGGAATGCAGCTGCTTTTCGCTGAAAGCCATGAATACGGCGTTCACAAGGGCCTGGGCCTCATCGACGGAGTAGTGGCATCCCTGTCCGAGGATTTGAAAGCCTTGGGGGGAGAGGCAGCGGAGCTTAAAGTTCCCCATATCGGCTGGAACCGGCTGGACATTCGGCCCGGTCACGAGGAAGATCGGATTTTCCGGCAATTCCAGCCCGGCAGTCATGTCTATTACGTCCATAGCTTCTATGCAAAGGACTGCGGGGAAAGCATCCTTGCAACCTCCGATTATGGGCTCCCAGTCCCCGGCATCGTCCGAAAGGGCAACGTCATGGGGATGCAATTCCATCCGGAAAAAAGCGGTCAGGTCGGCCTTTCCCTGCTAAGCCAATTTAACCAACTTTAAGAGCAGTTCTGCCAGTTGGCGGAACTGCTTAAAAAACGCCAACTGGCAGAACTGCTTATACAATTGGAGGGTTTTTATGGAAATATTTCCGGCTATTGATCTGAGAGAGGGGCAGGTTGTCCGCCTTTTTCAGGGAGATTATGATAAAATGACGGTATACAGCAAAGACCCGGTGGAGGTGGCCAAGGGTTTCCGAAAGGCGGGAGCAAGGAATCTTCATGTGGTGGACCTGGACGGGGCCAAAGACGGCCGGCTGTCCAATTTTGATACCATAAGGCGGATCGTAGAAGAGGCCGGCCTGTCGGTTCAGGTGGGAGGAGGAATCCGGGATGAAGACCGGATCCGCCGGTACCTGGATCTGGGAGTCAGCCGGGTGATCCTGGGGACGATTGCCACCAGGGATTTTAATTTCGTCTGCCGGATGGCCGCTCTGTACGGGGACCGGATTGCAGTAGGAGTGGACGTTCGGGATGGCTATGTGGCTGTCAGCGGGTGGAAAGAGATCACCCATCTGGAAGGCATGGATTTCTGCAGAAGGCTTCGGGATTCTGGAGTGGCTACCGTCATCTACACGGACATATCCAAAGATGGCAAGATGCAGGGCACCAACCTGGAAGCCTATGAAGAACTTTCGGGAATCAAAGGCCTGCATATCATTGCCTCCGGAGGCATAAGCAGCTTGCCAGAGATTCGGCAACTGAAAGAAATGGGCATCTTCGGGGCCATCCTGGGGAAATCCCTCTATGAAGGGCTGTTCCGACTGGAGGATGCGCTGAAGGAATCGGAATAAAGAAAAAGAAGCCCTCAGAAAAGAAGGAGAAATCATGATTACAAAGAGAATCATCCCCTGCCTGGACGTCCGGGATGGACGGGTGGTGAAGGGTGTCAATTTTGAAGGGGTCCAGGATGTGGCGGATCCGGTGGCAATGGCCCGGTTCTATAACGATGCAGGAGCCGACGAACTGGTTTTTTATGATATTACCGCCAGCCACGAAGGAAGGGCCCTTTTCACGGAAGTCCTGAAGGAAGTTGCTTCCCAAATCTTCATCCCCTTGACCGTTGGAGGAGGAATTAATTCGGTGGAGGATTTCGACCGGGTTTTGAAATGCGGTGCCGATAAGGTCAGCGTCAACAGCGGGGCCATCCGGAATCCGGATTTGATCCGGGAAGCGGCCATGCTGTACGGGGATCAGTGCGTAGTCCTCAGCATGGATGTGAAGCGGGTAAACGGAGAATTCCGGATTTTCGCAAAAGGAGGCCGGGAAGATACGGGCATCGAGGCCTTATCCTGGGCTGAAAAATGCGTGGCTTTGGGGGCCGGAGAATTGGTGGTGAACAGCATTGACACCGACGGAGTCAAGGGTGGCTTTGATCTGGAAATGCTGGAAGCGGTGGCAAAAAGAGTGGACGTGCCCATCATTGCTTCCGGTGGAGCCGGCAAAATCGAGGATTTCATCCATCTTTTTGAAAACTCGGCTATTGATGCCGGGCTGGCGGCCAGCATCTTTCATTTTCGGGAAGTGGAAATCCGTCAGCTGAAAGAGGAACTGAGAAGAAACGGGATCGAAGTCCGACTGTGACCGGCCCGAGTATAAGGAGAAAGCCAATGGAATGGAATATTGACAGCATCCGGTTCGATGAAAAAGGCCTGATTCCGGCCATCGTTCAGGATTATTACAGCAAGCAGGTGCTGACCCTGGCTTACATGAACCGGGAAAGCCTGGAAATCACCATGAGGGAAGGGAAAACCTGTTTTTACAGCCGAAGCCGGGGAGAACTCTGGCGAAAAGGAGAAACCAGCGGAAACTTTCAGCAGGTAGTCAGCATCACCGCTGACTGCGACCAGGATGCTCTGGTCATCGAGGTGATCAAAGAGGGCCCCGCCTGCCATACGGGGGAGGAAAGCTGCTTCTTCGAGCCGGTTTACCAATCCGATGAAGTGGGGGCTTTCAGCTACGAGGAACTTTATCGGATGCTGGAGGACCGGAAAAAGAATCCCAGGGAAGGCAGTTACACCACCTATCTCTTTGAAAAGGGAAAGGACAAAATCCTGAAAAAGATCGGGGAGGAATCCACGGAGGTCATCATCGGTGCGGCTAAGAATGACCGGTCTGAAACCCTCTATGAAATAGCGGATCTGGCCTACCATGTGATGGTGCTGATGGTGGAGGAAGGCATTCCCATGAAGGAGCTGGCCAGAGAACTGGCAGGCCGTCATGTAGTAGACAAGAAAGTCAAGCAGGAAAGGATGAAGTGATGGGTTTGGAATATTTGAAGACCGCAAAAGAGCGAAAAGAAGGGGACCGGCAAACCCTGACCGCTCAGGTGGCGGCGGTGATCGATAAAGTACGGCAGGAGGGAGACGAGGCCCTGCGGGAATACAACCGGACCTTTGACCAGTGCCGGCGAGAAAACCTTCGGGTCACCCGGGAAGAAATCGATCGGGCTTACGGGGAGGTAGAACCGGAGCTGATTGATTTGATGAAAAAAGCTAAGGCCAATATTGAAGCTTTTGCCCGGGCACAGCGGGAATCCATCCGGGAAATCAAGAAATTTGAAGTTTCCCCCGGGATATTCCTGGGCCATCGGATCATTCCCATCGATTCGGCTTGCTGCTATGTGCCGGGAGGAAGCTATCCCCTGTATTCCACAGCTCTGATGCTGTCCGTGCCGGCCCGGGTGGCGGGGGTGAAGCGAATCGCAGCCTGCTCCCCTCCGGTGAAGGGGACCGACAGCATTCATCCCCTGACTCTGGTGGCCATGGATATCGGTGGTGTAGATGAAATTTATGTTACCGGGGGAGCACAGGCCATTGCAGCTTTTTCCTATGGCACCGATACGATCCAGCCGGTGGACATCATCGTGGGACCAGGCAATCAGTATGTGACAGAAGCCAAACGGCAATGCTACGGCCAGGTGGGCATCGATTTTGTTGCCGGACCCAGTGAGGTGCTGATCATTGCCGACGACAGCGGGGATCCGGAAGTCCTGGCCGCTGACATTTTAGGGCAGTCGGAACACGACTTGCTGGCCAAAGGCCTGCTGCTGACCACCAGCCGGCGAGTGGGGGAAGAAACCATCCGGGAAGTGGAAAGACAGCTTTTGGAGCTGAATACCGCCGTAATTGCCGGAAAAAGCTGGGCGGATTACGGAGAGGTGGTGCTGTGCGACTCCCTGGAGGAAGCGGCAGACCTATGCAACCAATATGCACCGGAGCATCTGGAATTGGCAGTGAAAGAGCCGGAAACCCTGATAGAGAGACTGACCAACTATGGTTCTCTTTTCATCGGGGAGAACACGGCAGAGGTCTTTGGCGATTATGCTTCCGGAACCAATCACACCCTGCCTACCCTGAGGGCCGCCCGCTACACCGGAGGGGTCTACGTGGGAACTTTCCTCAAGACCTGTACCCATCAGAGCATGACGGGAGAAGCCAGTCGGTCCATTGCCCCAATGGTGGCTAAAATGGCCGAAGGAGAGGGGCTTGCAGCCCATGCTAAGGCAGCTTTGGCTCGAATTAAAGAGTAGGGCCTTGGGAATCTTGGCCGAAACAGAAGGAGGGATCGACATGACGGATCAGAAGAAACCAATCCAGGCTGTCGTTTTTGATGCTTACGGCACCCTGTTCGACGTTCACAGCGTGATGGAAGCCTGTGAAGAATTTTATCCGGGTGAAGGAAAGGCCATCAGCCAAACATGGCGGCAGAAGCAGTTGGAATATTCTTGGCTTCTTTCTCTGATGGAACGATATGAACCCTTTGAGTCCATCACCCGACGGGGATTGATTTTTGCTTTAAGAAGCAGAAACCTGCCCTTTGACGAAGCGGTTCTGGGAAGGCTTATGGGGGAATACCGGAGGCTGGGGGTTTTTCCGGAAGCTTTTGTAGCTCTGGAAAGGATGAAGGGCCGAAAGCTGGCTATTTTATCAAATGGGAATCCGGAAATGCTGGAACCTCTTCTGGAGTATACGGGAATCGACAGGAAAATCCCCTTGCTCCTTAGTGTGGAGGAGAAAAAAGTATTCAAGCCTCATCCAACCGTTTATGAGATGGCGCCGGATTCTCTCGGTATTCCAAAAGAAGAAATCCTTTTTGTTTCCGCCAATTCCTGGGATGTGGCCGGAGCCTGTTCCTACGGATTGCGGGTGGCCTGGATCAATCGGGCCCGAAATCAGCAGGAAGAGCTGGACCTTCTTCCGGAAATTGAGATTCAGGATCTGGAAGAACTGGCGGATTACATCGTCGGGAAATGAACAGACAAATAGGGGCCCAATAGTGGTTGCTTCCCTTCCTTCTGGAGGGGAGGCATTTTTTATGCTGTTTTTGTGTTAATTCGTTAACAAATTGAACTGAGGAATGAAAGTGGTTACAATTGGATTAACAGTTGAATTTTGCGAATATGTATACATTATAATACTGATTCGGCCATTGACACCGGCATTTATATAGATTACTATAGGGATAATATCTTTAAATTGATAAATAATTAACAAAAGCAGGAGGGAACCTATGAACTTTGACTTTTCGGAAGCTCAGAAAATGATTCGACAGACAGCCCAGGAATTTACCGAACGATATGTGGCGCCCCTGGCGGCAGAACTGGACCTGACGGGAGAATTTCCCCGGGAGACTTTCGCTCGGATGGCTTCCCATGGATTTACCGGTATTGGAATCCCGGAAGAATATGGCGGTTCCGGAGGCAGCGACATTGAAAAGGTAATCGTGGTCTCGGAGTTGGCAAAGAAGTGCGGCGCCACTGCAGCAACCCTCTCCATCCACATGATCTTTCCTGCTGTAATCCTGAAGTTCGGTACGGAAGAACAAAAGAAAAAATACCTGCCGGCTATGGCTGACGGTGGAAAAATCAGCGCCTTTGCCCTGACGGAACCCAATGCAGGATCCGATGCGGCAGCGGTGAAGACCACGGCTTTGAAAGACGGAGATTATTACATCCTGAACGGAACCAAATGCTTCATCACCGGTGGAGGACAGGCGGATCATCTGGTGGTATTTGCCCTTACGGATCCTTCTAAAGGACTGAAAGGCCTTTCTGCCCTAATCGTTGATAAAGGTATGCCAGGCTTTTCCATTGGGAAGATTGAAGATAAGATGGGGATCCGGGCATCGGAAACGGTGGAACTGATCTTTGACAATTGCCGGGTTCCGGCAGAAAACCTGGTTGGGAAGGAAGGCGCTGGCTTCAAGATTGCTATGACGGCCCTGGACGGAGCCCGGATCGGAGTTGCAGCCCAGGCCTTGGGCATCGCCGAGGGAGCCCTGGAAGAAACGGTGAAGTACATGAAGGAGCGAGTTCAGTTCGGCAAGCCCCTGACGGCCCTCCAGGGTCTCAACTGGTATGTGGCGGAGATGGCTACGAAGATTGAATGCGCCCGCTGGATGACCTATAGGGCCGCTACGATGAAAATCAAAGGGGAACCTTACACCAAGGAAGCGGCTATGGCCAAATACAATGCTTCGGAAACGGCTCTTTTTGTCACCAATCTGGCCCTTCAGATCCACGGAGGCTATGGATATATGAAGGATTATCCCTTGGAACGGATGATGAGGGATGCTAAAATCACTCAGATCTATGAGGGAACATCGGAAATCCATAAAGTGGTTATCGCAAGAGAAGTGCTGAAATAGGGGGTCGTCATGAATAGTATCGTATGCATCAAACAAGTGCCCAATACCAATGAAGTAAGAATCAATCAGGAAACCGGGACTTTGATCCGGGACGGAGTGCCCAGCATCATCAATCCCGATGACAAGAATGCCATAGAAGGAGCCTTGAAAATTAAGGAAGAGCTGGGAGGGACGGTGACGGTGATCACCATGGGCCCGGAGCAGGCAAAGGCAGCCCTAAGAGAAGCAATGGCCATGGGAGCCGATCGGGCGATCCTCCTTTCAGACCGGGCTTTTGCCGGATCGGATACTTGGGCAACGGCCACCATTTTAGCCGCGGCTCTTGAAAAAATAGGACCAACTGACCTGATTTTCTGCGGCCGTCAGGCCATCGACGGAGACACGGCTCAAGTAGGGCCGGAGCTGGCTGAATTTCTGGATATTCCTCAGGTTACTTATGCCAAAGAGGTGTCGGTTGAAAAGGATAAGGTGCGGGTTACCCGTTACGGAGAATCCGGAGACTACATCATGGAGGCTCCTATGCCGGTGATGCTCACCGCCATTCGGGAACTGAACGAGCCTCGGCTGCCCCATGTGAGGAACATCATCGGGGCCTGGGAGAAAAAGGAAATTGAAGTCTGGACCATGGAGGATCTGACCATCGATCCCACCCAAATCGGGCTGAAGGGATCCCCGACCAATGTATTCCGGTCCTTTGTGCCGGTTCGGGAAAAGCAAAGTGAAATTATCCAGGGGAACACCCCCCGGGAAAAGGCAGCACTGCTGCTGGATAGACTGTCATCGCAGAAACTGGTATAGGAAGGGGGATGAAACATGAAACGAGCAAAAGTAAATCTGGGCGGGGACCTGCAGGAATATCAGGACGTATATGTAATCGGAGAATGTCTGGATGGGAGGCTCCATCCGGTGACCCTGGAATTGATGGGAGAAGGCCGGAAACTGGCCAATCAGCTGAAGCGGCATCTGGGGGTCATTCTCCTGGGGGATGACATGGATGAGCCACTGGAGCACCTGCAGGACTACGATGCGGATGTGATCTACCATCTGAAGCATCCCCTGCTGAAGGATTTTTCCACCGAAGGGTATGTTAAGGTGCTGAACGATTTTATCCGGGGCAACAAGCCGGAAATTGTGCTCATCGGAGCCACTTCCTACGGGAGGGACATTGCCCCTCGTCTGGCAGGAAGGCTGGGAACCGGGTTGACCGCTGACTGCACCAAACTGGAAATCGATCCGGCAGACGGGAAACTCCTCCAGACCCGGCCGGCCTTCGGTGGCAATCTGATGGCCACCATCATTTGTCCGAAGAATCGGCCCCAGATGTCCACGGTACGTCCCGGGGTCATGGAGCGGGCCCATAAGCTTGCAGAAGGAAAAGCCCATTTGGTGACCGTGATCCCCGAATTGGAGCCTGAGGACATCCGAGTTGCCTTGGTAGAGAAAAAACCACCGGCAAAAAAACAGGTCAACCTGATTGACGCCCGGGTAGTGGTGTCCGGAGGCAGAGGTCTCAAAACGCCGGAAGGCTTCCGTCTTATTGAAGAACTGGCTGATGTGCTGGGGGGAGAAGTCGGTTCCTCCAGAGCCTGTGTGGACGCCGGTTGGATCAGCCACGCCCATCAGGTTGGCCAGACCGGAACCACGGTAAGACCAGAGATATACATTGCCTGCGGGATTTCGGGGGCCATCCAGCATCTGGCCGGTATGAGCGAAGCCGATTATATCGTGGCTATCAACAAAGATCCGGAGGCGCCCATTTTCAAGGTGTGCGATTATGGCATCGTCGGAGATCTGTACGAAATTCTCCCGGCCATGATCGAGGATTACCGGAAGAGAAGGGAGGAGGCGAATCATGCATGACATGCTGAATGATAACAGCCTGAACATGAGCGGATACAGCATCGATGAGATTTTCATCGGTATGAAGCGGAGTGTCAGTAAAACCATTTCGGAAGCGGATCTGCAAGCCTTTGCCGGCATAACCGGCGACCTGAATCCGGTCCATATGAACGCAGAATATGCAAAAGGCACCCGGTTTGGTGAACGAATCGCCCATGGAATGTTGACCGCGTCCTTCTTCTCCACCATCGTGGGGATGTGCATACCGGGAGCCGATGCCATATATCTGAGCCAGAACCTGGAGTTTCTGCTGCCCGTAAAGATCGGAGACACCATAACCGCCACCGGCGAAGTCATCAGCCGGGTGCCGGAAAAGAGAATCGCAACGTTGATGATGACGGCCACCAACCAGCAGGGGCAGGTAGTGGTCCAGGGAGAGGGAAAAGTGATGGCGACCAAATAGGTCGGAAAGAAAGGGAGGAAGGACATGGCCAACATGTTTTTAATGCCGGGAATGGTTTTTATTGGGGAAGAAGCCTTGGAGCTGTCCATGGAAGAATTGAAAAAATTGGGTCGAAAAGCCCTGATCGTGACGGATCGGATGATGGGGGAACTGGAAAACGTCCGTCGGCTCACAGAAGTGCTGGACAGGATTGGAAGCCGTTATGCCGTTTACGATGATGTCAACACAGAACCAACCGACACCATGGTGGAGGAGGGGCTCCGTGCCTACCGGCTGGAAGGGTGCGACTTTCTCATTGGCCTTGGCGGTGGCAGCCCTTTGGATGCCATGAAGGCCATCGGGGTAATGGTTGCGAATCCAGGAAAGATTAGTGACTACTGCGGCAGCCCGGTACTTCAAGAGTTGCCCCCCACGGTCTGCATCCCTACCACCGCAGGAACCGGATCGGAAACTACTAAATCTTCAGTCATCACCAATCAGAAGACTAGTGTCAAGATGCTGATCAGCGATCCCAAAATGATGACCACTATGGCAATTGTGGATCCTCTTTTTACGATTACCGTTCCAAAGGATGTAACGGTGGCCACTGGAATCGATGCCCTGACCCATGCGGTGGAAGCATATACCTCTAAAAAAGCCTGTCAGCTTTCGGACATTCAATGCATATCAGCGGTCCGCAGGATTTTTGCCAATATCCGGACGGTATGTATCAACGGAACCGATAAGAAAGCCCGGAGTCAGATGGCCATCGCTTCCTTTGAAGCGGGAATTGCCCTCAACAACTCTTCGGT
>JBLJBD010000167.1:0-3350 GCA_047637815.1 Anaerovoracaceae bacterium | reverse complement strand
CGGCTGAATGGCCATAGGTATCATTGATTTTTTTAAAATGATCCAGGTCCATCATCAGCACGGCTAATTTTTCTTCGTATCTCACCGCCCGTTGATAGGCTTCTTCCCCCAGTTCCCGAAATCTCCTCCGATTATTGAGGCTGCTGAGCCCATCTATATTAGCCATTTCCACCAGGCGGCGGTTCAGGGCTTCCCGTTCAGTCACGTCCTCAAAAATGACCTGATATCCCAGGGTTTCATGTTGATTGCGGAATGGCATGCTTCGAATGCTGACCGAGCGCATCCCTTCCGGTGATTCCAATTGAACGATTTGATCCTTCTGATTCCCGATGCTGTCCATCAGCTTTGGGTGAGCTTCCAGAAGGGCTTCTAAATTGTCCTCCCGAATCTGAATGCCAAGCCATTGAAAAAATCTTTTGCTGGATTCATTGAAATCCACTACCCGGTAGGAGCGATTAAGCAGTAACAATCCCGCATCCGTATCCCGAAAAACCCGCTCCCGGGCCAGGGCTTTGATATCCAGAAAATTGTATCGGGTGAGGGCAAGCAGAATCAGCAAGATACAAGGAGGCAGAATCAATGCCGTGTAGTCTATACCCGTACCGCCCAAATCCGCCATGATCAAAATCAACGCTAAGTAGGGAAGGATGGATGCTATCAGAAACAGCCGAAACTGAATCCTTTCGCTGCCGACGCTCTTCCGGTATCGCTGGAAATAAAAATAGGTACAAAGAAACAAAGCAATGAAGGCATATAGCATTTGTACATAGTAAAAGGGCCCTTTCGATAAAAGGAGAAAGGTGTAATCCCCGATTTGATTCATTTGGATCTTACTGTAATAGAAGTGGTGGGAATCGTTGGTAAGCCGAAGGATAAAGGTTAGTACCGGTACGGCAAACACGGCTGCCCCTCCCCAACCTTTCAGAAACCTTCCCCTTTCCGTGTAGAGGATCCCCACTGCCAGCCACCAGGCTGGGAAAAAGGGTATGCCAAAATACTGAATCTGGTTCCAGAAAATCATATCTTCCATTGGAGAAACATTGATTTCCAACAAATAACCCAATAAGTATATCTGAATAGACAGGCATAGTGCTCCCAAAGCCTTTGCATAGCCGGATCTGCCCCGGAGAAATGCATACACGAACATAAATGCAAGCAGCAACACCCCGGCAAACAAATATATACTGAGTAACTGTATCAGCATCATTTCTCCCTTCACTGAAAAGAATAAAGATATCATAGCACTGATGACGTCGATTTTCAACAAAACATTCACTAACTGCATTTCACCCCCTCTCCATTGCATCTCACTTCTACTCCTATTGCCCTCCCCGGAAAGATGTTTTATCTTTGATCAGTAAGCTGATCACCACAGATGAAATAATGGAGGAACCAACATGTCAGTCGACTCGCGAAAAAAGACTCTAAATCGAATTTTGCTAACAATAGGAATTATCCTTTTAATACTGGTAGCTTTCTATCTTTTTCTTTTCCCGCCCTATTCCAGTCTACCGGTGACTGGTGAACATCCGGTCCAATCAGCCAGCTACACCATTGGAGAAGAGCCTCGGCGTCTGACCATAGAATTCTGGTATCCGGATACACCCCTTTCAGGCGATGGGTTTCCTTTGGTGGTGTTCTCCCACGGGGCTTTTGGTTTCCGGGGCAGTAATTATTCCACTTTTATGGAACTGGCCAGCAACGGGTATGTGGTCTGCAGCATCGACCATACGGGGCAATCGATTTTTACGAAACATACCGACGGAAGGGTCGTTATAGCCGATCTGGATTTTTTACAGGATGCTACAGCGGTTCAATCAGAATCCTATGAGGATGAAAAAATATATACGCTTACCCACCAGTGGCTGGATCTTCGGGTATCCGACTTCAATACCGTACTGGATTCCATTTTGGAAAATATGGATACACCTGGAAGCGGTGAGGTCTTTCAATTAATTGATCCGAATCACATCGGTGTTTTCGGCCATTCTCTGGGAGGGGCTGCGGCTGCCCAAATCGGAAGAGTACGAAAGGATGTAGATGCAGTAGTTGTTCTGGATGGGACACTGATAGGCGAAGGAATCGGATTCAGCGACGGACGGGAGATTTTTTCTGAGGAACCCTATCCCTTACCTATTCTGGATATTTTTAACGAAGAACATTATCAGGATGCATTGGAAAATTCTTCCACATATGCTAATATGGTTGTAGCTACCCGTGCTGTGGATTCCCGGCAGATTGTTTTTCAAGACTCCGGCCATCTGAACTTCACAGACCTGCCATTGTTTTCGCCTCTTTTGGCCAAAGCTCTGGGAATCGGGGAAATCGACCGGCGCTATTGCATTGAAACCATGAATCAGATCCTTCTGTCCTACTTCGACCATTACCTGAAGGGAGGAGAAGATCTTAATCTGGAAAGCAGTTATTAGAGGATCGAATGAATATTCAGATTGACACCATTACAAAAGAAAAGGATGAGCAAATCATCATCCAGTGCTATGAGGTCCGGCAGGAAATCACTCAGATAATCGATTTCATCCGGTCCAAAGATTTAACCATCACGGCCACTTTGGATTCACGGATTTACTCCATTCGGCTGCAGGATGTTTTCTACATCGAGACCGTAGACAACCGGGTGTTTCTCTATCAGGAGAAGAAAGTTTTCGAAACGAAAAGCCGCCTGTACGAATTGGAGGAGCTCTGTGGGAAAAGCACTTTCTTCCGGTGCTCCAAGTCAGTCATCCTGAATCTGATGAAAATCGAGAGCATCGCTCCTGCCTTAAACAGTCGTTATGTTGCACGGCTTAAAAACGGAGAAAAAGTGATCATTTCCAGAAAATATGCCGCTCAATTACAGAAAAGACTTCAGGGGGAATGAAAATGAGCCGAAGCGATTTTTTCAAGCAAACCATGCAAAGCTATTTTATCATCGTAACCGGGATTACCCTGGTCATGGGCTTTTTAGGAGTTCTGTACCAGCCGGAAGAACGGATGGGGTACGAAGCTTTTTTCTCTCCCCTGATATTTGGGGTTTTGGCAGTGCTTCCATCCATAGCTCTTTATTCTAAAAATGAATTGACGATCAACCAGATGAAAAGAAGAAAGATTTTTCAATTACTTCTTCTGGAAGGAATTTTGGTTCCCTTCTGCCTGGTTTTGGAGCTTATAACCGTCAAGATGTTGGGGCCTTTAGCCCTTTCCATCTTCCTCTTATTTGTGGCGGTCCATGGAATCCAGTGGCTTCTGGGCAATAAAAAAGCCCGGGAATTGACCCGGGGGGTAAAGGCATTTCAGCAAGAACAAGCGGACTAGTCCGGAGGGTTTAAAACCAGTGCTCCGGTGTTATTAGA
>JBLJBD010000166.1:0-2490 GCA_047637815.1 Anaerovoracaceae bacterium | reverse complement strand
TTCCCAAGGGGGACGGAGCAGAATTCATCACCGAATTGATGAAGAAGAGTTATGAGATCCTGAAAGACCATCCCGTCAACCGGGCCCGGATGGAAAAGGGCCTTAGACCGGCCAACTCTCTATGGATCTGGGGTCAGGGGAAAAAACCTTCTTTGTCTTCCTTCTATGAAAAGTACCGGATTCATGGTACCGCCATCTCGGCGGTAGACCTGATTAAGGGGATTGCCCTGTGCGCCGGGCTGGATTCTGTAGACGTTGAAGGAGCCACCGGCACCCTGCACACCAATTTTGAAGGCAAGACCCGGGCGGCCATCGCCGAGTATGAAAAGGGAAAAGACTTCATTTATATGCATCTGGAAGCCCCTGACGAGTGTTCCCATCAGGGAGACCTGGAAGGAAAGATCAAATCTCTGGAAATCATTGATGAAAAGGTGCTGGCTCCTATAGCTGAGTATCTGATGGCCACCGGAGAAGATTTCCGCATCCTGGTAGTGCCGGACCATCGGACCCCCATTCGGATCCGAACCCACTCCTCGGACCCGGTTCCCTTTGTGATCTACAGCAGCAAGAATCAGGGGTATGTCAATGAAAGCATCCGGTTCGATGAGGTATCCGGCGGCGGAGGAATGTACTTTGACAGCGGCTTTGCTCTGGCCGATTACTTTTTTGCCCGATAGGGTTGCCCCTTAAGACAGCGTAAGAAATTATCGTCATAACAGAAAGGGAACCATGAGAAAATTCATACTTATAATGCTGATGATCCTCTCGGTTCTGTGTCTCCCTGTCCGCCCGGTCATAGCTTTGACGGAGCCTCCTGCTATCGTGGGAGTCGGCGGCGTAGTGATCGATGCAGAACTGGGAACGGTCTTGTTTGATAAATATAAAGATGAAAAACTGGAGCCGGCCAGCACCACCAAGGTGATGACCGCCCTCCTGACCCTGGAAAACCTGGATCTGGATAAAAAAGTCATCATCGATGAAGAAACCTCCTTTACACCCGGCAGCCGGATCTATCTGCTGGAGGGGGAAGAGGTCACCGTGGATCAATTGCTCCACGCCCTTCTGGTCGAATCGGCCAACGATGCGGCGGTGGCTCTGGCCAAGGAAATATCCGGATCAGTGGAGGAGTTCGCCAAGCTGATGAACCAGCGGGCCAAGGAACTGGGGGCAGAGAATACGAATTTTGTGAATCCCCATGGACTCCACGCAGAGGGACACCTGTCTACCGCCTACGACCTGGCTCTGATTGCCCGGGAGGCGATGAAAAACCCGGTTTTCCGGGAATATGTGCTGACTTATCAGTATACCATTCCGGCCACCAACAAGCAGCCCACCCGTTATTTGTACAACACCAACCGGCTGATTTATGACGGACTGACCAAGGTGGATGCGGCAGGAGTCCTGCGGCCGGCCAAATATGAGGGAGCCACGGGAATTAAGACCGGATATACGCCGGAAGCGGGAGGATGCCTGGTGGCATCCGCATCCCGGGACGGCAGTGAATTCATTTCCGTAGTGCTGAAGTCCACGGACCTGGGACGTTTCGGAGACAGCATTGCCCTGCTGGACTTTGCCTTTGCCAATTACAAATCGGTGGTAGCCGTCAAGGCTGGCGACGATATGGGAACCATTCCGGTAAGGGGCGGAGCAGTACGGCAGGTGACTCTGGTACTGGAACGAGATGGTGGGGTTACCCTTCCCAGGGAAGCCTCGGAAGAAATCGTTACCACCAAAACGATCCTGGAAGAAAAAATTAAAGCTCCTGTAACCAAAGGACAGAAAATCGGAGTGGTTGAGGTTTACGAAGGAGACGTGCTCCGGGATCAGGTTCCCATCGTTGCATCGGAAGAGGTTCCCCAGGGAACGGTTCTTTCTTATGTGGGGATTGAGGATGAAACGGCTTTCAAGGTTTTCTTCGTTCTGAAAATCCTTGGAGCGATCCTGGGGGCCCTGATTCTGATTCTGCTCCTCTTTATCCTGATCCGAAGACAGCAGATTCGGAAAAAGAAGCGATTGCGCCAGAAACGGCTGATGGAGCTGGCAAAGGAAAGAAATGTTCGATATTAAGGAAAATCTGAAAAAACTCCCGGACAAACCGGGAGTTTACCTGCATAAGGACAAAATGGGGCAGGTCATCTATGTGGGGAAGGCTTCTTCCCTCAAGAATCGGGTCCGCCAATATTTTCAGTCCTCCCGGTCCATGGACCCGAAGGTTCGGGCCCTGGTTTCCCATATCGCTGAATTTGAATACATTACCACCGCTTCCGAGATGGAGGCCCTGATCCTGGAGTGCAACCTGATTAAACAGCATATGCCCAAATACAACGTGCTGCTCCGGGATGACAAGACCTATCCCTACATCAAAATCACCCTGGGAGAGGAATACCCCAGGCTGGTCAAGACCCGGAGGCTGGAAAAGGACGGGGCCCGTTACTTCGGACCCTACGCCGACGTGACTTCCGTGAACCAGATCCTGGACCTGCTCAATCA
>JBLJBD010000165.1:0-2881 GCA_047637815.1 Anaerovoracaceae bacterium | reverse complement strand
ATGGCGGACGATGGTATAGAGAAGACCCTTCCCTTTTAGGCCGGCAGAAACGATGCTTTCCGGCCAGAGATCAAAGCAGTAGATGGATAGTGGGATTCTTTTGCCATTCCTTTTTCCAGCGATTTTTTGGTAAAACAGGGCAGGAACGGCCATGGTCACGGGAGAATACTGGAACACCAGGATGTGATCTACCCGGCCGATTTCTTTATAAGAGGAAAACACCCGCCGGCTTCCTTGAAGGATGAAGCTGAGGTAATTTCTTGCCAGATTTTTATTCCCCTTCTTCCGAGGTCTTAGATTTCCTCGATACACCTTAACTCCCTGGATGGTTTCCGAAAAAGGAGGGTTTTCCCGGTATTCGGGGTAGATTTCTCCTTCCGGGTAATTGGGAAGCCCGGTGATGACGGTGACCTCGTGGCCCATATCTGCTAATTGAAAGCAGACATCGGACACCCGAAAAGGTTCCGGATAAAAATACTGACAGACAATGAGAAGTTTCATAGATAAGCTCCTATTGATAACGGATTTTTGAAAAATCCACTCGCTTTCCAGTTAGAAATTCCTGGACCTCTTCCCGAATTCCTTCTTCAAAGGATACAGGATTGTAACCAAAATCCCTGGCAGCAGCCTCGTGGGAAAAGGCTTTGTCCTCTCTCATCCTTAATACCTGCTCCACGGAGATGATGGCTCTGCTGCGGAAGAGGAAATTGTAAAGCTTTGCAGCCAATAGGGAAAGCTGGAAGGGAACGGGAATCAATAGGATTTTTCTATTAAGCTCCCTGCTGATGCAAAGGATGATATCCCGATAGGTGATAGGTTTTTTACCGGACAGGTCGTATTCCTTATTTCGGGTTTTGTCTGGATTCATCAGGACGTCATAATAGGCATTCCCCAGATCCCGGGCGTGAACGGGCTGCATCAGGTTGCTCCCGCTTCCGAAGAGGGGGAAGAATCGGTGCCGGGCAAGATAGGTAATCAGCCGGTACATATTCCGGTCTCCAGAAGAACCATAGATCATCGTGGGCCGAAGGACGGTGATGTCGATCTGATCCCTCAGAGTCAAGATGGCATCTTCAGTTTCGATGTACTCGGCAGAAGCGCTCTTGAACTTGGAGAATCGGCCAGTGGTATGAACCAGGATGGCCCGGCGAACCTGCTTTTTTACTGCTGCATTCATCAGCAGAGCGGAATGGTGGATGGAAGCGATGTGAATCAGGGTATCGACTCCTGCCAGGCTCTTTTCCAAAAAGGATGGATCCGTAAGATCTCCCACCGCAAACTCCAGCTTGAGGGGAGAGTGTTCAAAAATCTCATACTTGGAGGGGTCCGCCTCTTTGGATTGCCGCATGACCACCCGAACCGTTTCCGGATACTTTTCTTTTTCCAACCGTTTCAGCAGCCATTTTCCGCTGTGACCGGTCAGACCTGTAACATAGAGCATTATTTTGGCCCCCCCTCAGAAACCCCTTTGCTGGTCAGCACATGAAAGAAGGTACGAAACAGGATTCGGATATCCATTCCAAAACTGATCTTCTGTGCATACTGGCCGTCGTAATCGGCTTTCACCAGGACCGGCAATTCGTCTCTGCCGTTGACCTGGGCCCAGCCGGTGATCCCGGGCCTCAGCTTGTCGGCGCCGTTTTCCTTTCGGGCTTCAATCAGATCATATTGGTTCCACAGGGCTGGACGGGGGCCGATGAAGGACATTTCCCCTCTTAAAATGTTAAATAACTGAGGGAGTTCATCCAGGCTGGATTTCCTCAGGAACCGGCCGATTTTTGTGATGTAGGCATCTGGATTGCCCAGCAAATGGGTAGGGGCATCCTTCGGAGCGTCGGTTCTCATGGTCCGGAACTTATAAATCTGGAATTCCCGGTTGTCCTTGCCAATCCGCCTCTGTTGAAATAAAACCGGACCCGAAGAGTCCAGTTTTATAATAATGCTTATGATGATCAGCAGGGGGGACAGCAATAGTGTCAGCAATGCGGAAAGGATCCGGTCCGACAGATATTTGATGTTTTTATATCCCTTGCTCATAGATTTCCTCGACCCTGAATCATTTTATTGATGGCGATTCCCGTACCCAGCAGGCCGTAGAACATAGGGAAGGTGGATACGGTGGAGTCATTGACCAGCCCGGCGACCAGGAATCCGCAAACCCCGAAGAGAATGGCCGCTCCGGCATAATCAGCGAAGCTCTCAAACCGGTTTCGGATGTAGAGCCGAATACTCTGAACGAGGTAGATTCCCCAAAGGGCTAACATAGCCAGCAGGGAAATCCCGCCGGTGCCGATGGTCATGCCCATATACATGTTATGGGGCTTGTCTACGACGATGTTGATATTATTGGAGAATGTGCCGGAGTAGTATTTTCCCACATAATCCTGATGGGGGAAGTATAGGCAATAAGTGTCTGCTCCGTGGCCCAGGATCAGGGTATCTTTCATCATGGGAATGGTTCGGGAGAAGATGTATCCTCGGCCGGAACCGAATTCCTGGTTGTTTTCCCAGCCTATTGCCGGGACATTATCCAGATCCACCAGAACACCCAGTTCATTTAAGTAGAATATGCCGTTATCCCGAATTTGCAGGGGCCACTGCCTTTTTTGCATATCGGCGGTGAAGATGAAGTAGTTGTTGCCGTTTTCATCCTGAGCCGGCTGCAGCAGGCAGGTCTCGAACCGGGGATCATCCATTTGGTAAATGGGGGACACTGCGGTGGGAATCAGCGGGATGGATTTTCCTTCCGAATCCAGGACCTTAACGGCTTCCGGATCATCGGGATAGGTAGTGATGGTTGCTGAGTGTCCACCGACGCTGAAATGCACGTCGAAGCCATCGGTGTCGATGTAATCCAGCTTGGGCATTTCTGCCAGAGGCG
>JBLJBD010000164.1:0-2391 GCA_047637815.1 Anaerovoracaceae bacterium | reverse complement strand
TTCCGCCGCAATACTTCCGGTAGGTCTGATCGTCGCCGCACTTCAGGTCCACGTTGGCCGCGTCCATCCAGGGAGTCAGCACAGCCAGGGCTTCTGGGCTCATGTATCCGTTGGTTACCCAGATATTTCGGAGGCCCCTTTCCCTGGCTATTTTCATGGTGTCCAGGGCGTATTCCGCGAAAATGGTAGGCTCCGAATAGGTGTAGGAAATGGAAGGGCAAAGGTATTCAAAAGCGCTTTGGACATGGTCCTCCGGCAGGATGGTCTCTCCGGGGATGGGCTTATCCGGTTTGGGGCTCTGGGAAATCTCCCAGTTCTGGCACCAGAGGCAGTGAAAATTGCAGCCCGGTGCAGCGAAGGAATAGGTCCTGGTTCCCGGCATAAAGTGATACAGGGGCTTTTTTTCGATGGGATCAATATTCAGGGCAATGGTTTTCCCATAATTGAGGGCATACAGAATCCCCTCCCGGTTTTCCCGGACTCCGCAGATTCCCCGCTTCCCGGGAGCAATGGTGCAGTAGTTGCGGCATAGGCTGCAGCGGACCTTCCCTTCCTCCAAATTATCGTACAGCATTGCTTCCTTCGAGTTGCCATCTGTGTTGCTATTCATCTTCCCTCACACCCCTTCTGCCGCTTTTCGGAGCAGGTCTGCTTTGTCCGTCTGTTCCCAGGGAAGTTTGAGATCTTCCCGGCCGAAATGGCCGTAGCAGGCGGTTTGGCGGTAGATGGGCCGCCGCAGATCCATGTCCCGGATGATGGCAGCCGGCCGCAGATCCATCTTTTCCCGCAGGATTTTTTCCAGAGCTTCATCCGGAATCCGGCCCGTTCCGAAGGTCCGTACCAGAAGCGACACCGGGTGGGCCACTCCGATAGCATAAGCCAGCTGAATCTCACATTTATCCGCCAATCCGGCGGCAACTACATTTTTAGCCACGTAACGGGCCCCATAAGAAGCGGACCGGTCCACCTTGGTGGGATCCTTGCCGGAAAAACAGCCGCCCCCATGGGGAGCATAGCCTCCGTAGGTATCCACGATGATCTTCTTACCCGTCAGCCCAGAATCTCCCTGGGGACCTCCGATGACGAAGCGACCGGTGGAATTGACAAAATAGTTGGTTTTTCCATCCAGTAATTCCCCGGGTACCACTTGCCGGATGACCTGATGGATCATGTCCTGGCGAATCTGCTCATTGGTCGCCCAGTCCTCATGCTGACAGGCAATAATCACTGAAGCTACCCGAACTGGCCTGTCTCCTTCATACTCTACCGTCACCTGAGTCTTTCCATCGGGCCTCAGATAAGGGATGGTCCCGCTTTTTCTCACCGCTGCCAGACGCCGGGCCAATCGGTGGGCCAGCATGATGGGCAAGGGCATTAATTCCGCCGTTTCCCGGCAGGCATAACCAAACATCAACCCCTGGTCCCCGGCTCCCAGCTGATCCATTTCGTCCCCAAGGCCCTTTCGCTGTTCCAGGGATGCGGAGACCCCCGCACTGATGTCGGTCGACTGCTTGTCGATGGCCAAGAGAATCCCGCAGGAATTCCCGTCAAATCCCAGTTCCGGCCGGGTATAGCCAATCTCCCGGATGATGCCCCGGGCGGTCTCCGGAATATCCACCTCTGCCTTGGTGGTAATCTGGCCGAAAATCAGGGCAAACCCGTTGCAAGCCGTCACGTCACAGGCTACCCGGGCCATGGGGTCCTTTTCTAAAATGGCATCCAGGATTCCATCGGATATCTGATCGCACATTTTGTCCGGATGGCCTTCTGCCACCGATTCTGATGTAAACATCCACCTTCTCATCATTTTTCCCCCTTTATGGCAATTCGATTCGCTTTTTCAGCTTTTTCGTTTCCAGACTGTGGGCGTAGATGCCCTTTCCAAACTCCTGAAGTTTCTTTTCTGCTGAGTGGAACAGGGTCCCCTCGGGATACTTTCCGTCCAGACCCGGCTCCCCGGCAGGCTGTCCGGTCAGGATCTCCAGTCCTTCTTCAATGGTAGATACCCCGTACACATGGAATTCTCCCTGTTGAACCGCCTGGATCACCTCTTCCCGAAGCATCAGGTTCCGAATATTCTGCACCGGTATCAGTACCCCCTGTTCTCCGGAGAGTCCCCGTTTTTTACAGACGTCAAAAAAGCCCTCGATTTTTTCGTTGACACCGCCGATGGGCTGGATTCTTCCCCGTTGATCTACGGAACCGGTGACGGCCAGACCCTGCTTCAACGGAACCCCGGAGAGGCTGGAAAGAATGGCATAAAGCTCCGTACTGGAAGCACTGTCCCCCTCCACCTCATCGTAACTCTGTTCAAAGGTGAGCTGGGCGGTCATGGCCAGGGGTTTTTTCTGCCCAAACTTGCCTCCCAGGTAGCCGGCCAAGGTCAGAACA
>JBLJBD010000163.1:0-17853 GCA_047637815.1 Anaerovoracaceae bacterium | reverse complement strand
ATTTTGGAAGAGGGGGAAGACCGAATGGTATGGAAGAGAAATGCCTGCGTCCATGCACCCTATTGGGAAGCCAATCAAGCAGATGTAGCCGGTTACTATGAGATGAGGGATTCCTTTATGGAAGGGCTGATTACCGATACGGGATTTGCATATAAAAAGCTGGATGACGTAACGGCCAGCCTGTCTAAGGAGGTTTAAGATGAACGGAATAGAGATTTTAGTACAGGAACATGACGCCATCCTGCGGATGCTTCAGGTAATCCGCAAGGCCAGCGTGAAAGTGATGAAGGGGGAGGACATTATTTATGAGGATTTTCTTAAGATGGCCGACTTTGTAGCCAATTACGCCGACGGTCTTCACCACGGTAAGGAAGAAAAGTTTCTGTTTCAGCATATGCTGGAGGAATTGGGACAGATGGGGAAAAATCTGATAACCCACGGAATGCTGGTGGAACATGATCTGGGAAGACTCTATATGAGTGAGCTGAAGGCAGCCCTGTCCCGGGTACGGGAAGGGGATGAGGAAAGCCGGCTGGATGTGATCGCCAATGCTGTGGGGTATGCCAATCTTCTTTCTCGGCATATTGAAAAAGAAAACAGCGTCGTATTTCCCTTTGCTCAGCGTTCCCTGAAGCCGGAGATCCTGGCGGAAGTGGATCGGCGCTCGGCAGCTTTTGAAAAAGAGCAGGAAGAAAAGGGCCTGCAGCTGCATTATTTAAACATACTGTCGGAGTTGGAAGAAAAATATCAATAAACAGTTGACAATCCTATCTCGATTGATTATGATAATATATAAATTTGCTAAAAATTTAACAAAATAGGGTCGAACCTGGGATGCCCCCGATATTCAACAGTCAGGAACTTGTTCATTAAGTTCAAAAGGATGGTATTCGAGAGGAGACAAAAAAATGCATAATTTTAAACGTTTCAGCTTTTTCATGCCTGGAGAGACCTGGATAGGTTTCAGTGCCGTGGAAGAGCTGGGCAGGTCATTGATCAAAAAACGGGTGGACAGGGGATTGATTGTCACCGATGAATTCATGGCAGGCTCCAAGGTTACGGCCAAGGTGGTTGAAGTACTGAAGGAGTCCGGGATCGAGACCTTTATCTACAGCGGCGTCAAGCCGGACCCGACAACGGATCAGGTCTCGGAAGCCGCTATTGAATTTAAAAAGAATCGCTGCAATGCTCTGATTTCTATCGGAGGAGGCAGCCCTCACGATTGCGCAAAAGCAGTCAAATATTTATTGGTCCGGGGTGGGGTGTGCGAAAAGGATAAGGTCATCCTGGCCGCGGTCAATACCACAGCCGGCACCGGGAGCGAACTGACCAAGTTCGCCGTGATCACCGACCCGGAAAACCAGACTAAGACGCCCATTGTGGATGAAATCATCATTCCGGATATCGCCGTGGATGATACGACCCTGATGATGGACATGCCCAAAGGCCTTACCGCTGCCACCGGCATCGATGCCATGGCCCATGCCATAGAAGCCTTTGTATCAACAGAACGAAACTACATCATCGGCTGTACGGCTATGGAAGCTATGCGGCTGGTGGACAAATACCTGGTGATGGCTTACAACCAGGGAGACAATGTGGAAGCCCGGGACGGAATGGCTTATGCCCAGTACCTGGCCGGAATGGCTTTTTCCAATGCAGGTCTGGGAATCGTCCATGCCATGGCCCATCAGCTGGGGGCAACCTATCACCTTCCCCATGGGGTAAGCAATGCCATGCTGCTGCCTTCCTGCATCCGGTACAACGCGGCCAAGGGCTGTGACCTGTACGGAGAAATCGGCAGGGAACTGAAGCTGTTCCATGGCAAATTCAGTCCGGAGATCGCCGGAGAGAAGTTCGCCGGATATATTGCCCGTCTCAACAAAGAAATCGGGATTCCTGCCAACCTGAAGGAAGCCGGTGTGAAGCCGGAAGATTTCAGGGAAATGGCTGAAAAAGCCTTGCAGGATGTCTGCATGGAAACCAATCCGGCAGCTCCCACCCTGGAGGATGTAATAGGGGTTTACGAAGCCGCTTACAAAGGAACCACCCTCCGATAACAATTGCGTACAACTACACTTAAAATATACAAACCTGATGAGTCCGGAGATCTCCGGGCTTTTCGGGTTTTTGCACCCCCGGTCTCCTCTTGACACCGGGGGTGCCCTTAGGGTAATATTGGATTAATGTCAAAGGGGGTGACGAGTTTGGTCGAAGAGAAAAAAGAACATTACTACTCCATTGGAGAAGTAAGCAGAATATGCAACGTTTCGAAAAAAACCCTGCGGTTTTATGATAAGATCGGCTTGATTTCACCCGATAAGGTCAGCGACGACAACAATTACCGGTACTATACCAGAAAAACCCTGCTTTCAGTACCCATCATCAAATATTACAAGCAGATGGGCTTTAAACTGGAAGAGATGAGGGAACTGCTGGAAGGGACTACCTATTCCGTCTTCGAAAAGCAATTCCGCCGCAAGATCGATGAGCTGAAGGAATTGGAAAAACAGGTCTTTCAGAGCTATACCTCCGTTAAGGATTGGTACGATCTGATTCTGGAGGCGGAGTTGGTCATCGATAATAAGGTTACGGAAGTATCGGTTAAATATATGGAAAACGGCGAATACTGCTTTCTGGAGCAGGATTTCGAATTCAACTACATGGAGTCGGTCATCAATATTGATTTTACCAACTTCATTGAAAGCATTAATAATGCCATCACCGGTCCGGTGATGATCAACTTCCCTTCCCTGAAAGAGAGGATGGAGGGGAGCACCAAAAAAGTCCGAATGGTCCAGCGGGCCATCTGCCCCTTGGAGGACCAGAATACCATCCGATTGGGAGGACACATGGTAGCATCCTGCTACCACATCGGCAGCCATGACAACCTGGGAGAAACCTATGAAAAAATCATCCGGTGGGCAGAATGCCACGGATATCAATGCGGAGAGGAGTCCCTGGAGCGGTATGTAACCGACTACTGGACTACGAAAAACCCGGATCAGTTCGTTACAGAGATCATGATCAAGGTCAGCAAAATATAACATCAAAAAAGCCTTCCCTAAGGGGGAAGGTTTTTTGCAGGAAAAGGATATAATTGTCAGAAAATAGAATACAAAATAAGATGCATTTTGTTATGCCATGCTCCGGAAGCATGGCGTTTTTATTTGCAGAATAAATCCCGAACACCGTTGGTAATAGAGGGTTGATGGCGGAAAGACCGTCAGACCAAATTGCCCAAACTTTCTGACAATTAATCACTAAGTTGTGGTGCATCGAAATAAAAGCCTCCGACAAAGGAAGGCGAAAAAAAAATTAAATTTTTGGGTTGACATTGTCCTATGGGGAAGGAAGTATACTTGAAGCGAATATCGGTTCAGACAATATTTTGTTGATTTAGCAAATCTATACCCAAAAAATGATAGGAAGGGAGGGTCGTCAGCCAATTTTCCGAAGGCTATCATAAATTTTATAAATAAAAGAGAAGGGAAATTTTGTTTATGAACGAAGTAACAGGTGCAGCCAACGTAGTAGCTGCCAAAAAAAAGCTCTCATCTAAATTTTTCAAGAAGGGCATAACCGTAGCCATTCTTTCCGGTATGTTCTACGGACTTTATTCCACTTTCCTCATGCTCGGTATGTCCAAAGGCGTCTGGGCAGATTGGTACGGCCCCAATGAGGCCATGTTGTCCGCCTTTGTCATCACCTACATGGTAGGAGCTCTGGGAAGTGCCATCAATGATACCATCAGCGGTATCTGGTGCATGGGCATCGCTGCTTTCAAGGGAAAGCTGGGGGACTTCTTCCGAACTCTGAAGACGAAGCCGGGCCGCATGATGATTTTGGCTGCTCTGGTTGGAGGACCGATCTCCAGTACCGCCTATGTAGTAGCTCTTCAGATGGCTGGTTCCATCGTTATTCCGATTACGGCCCTGTGCCCTGCTATCGGAGCCATCCTGGCACGAATCCTCTTTAAGCAGAAGCTGACTCCCCGAATGATGACAGGTATCGCCATCTGCTTCCTGGCCAGCTTCATGATCGGCAGTACCGGTCTTGGCGGGGATGCTCCGGCAGGACTGCTTCTGGGAATCCTGATCGCATTCATTGCCGCTTTTGGCTGGGGTCTGGAAGGCTGCGTAGCCGGTTACGGTACTTCCATGATCGACTATGAAATCGGTATCACCATCCGTCAGACTACTTCCGGTTTAGCCAACCTGATCATCCTGGTTCCCATTTTTGCGATCCTGGCTGGCGGCGGTTTCGGCCTTTCCACCGATTTGTTTATTGATGCTGTTACGGATGCATCGGCAATGCCATGGTTCATCGTCAGCGGATTCTTCGCTGTATTTGCTTACAGCCTGTGGTACAAAGGAAACAGCATGTGCGGTGCTGCCCTTGGTATGGCTTGTAACGGAGCTTACTCCTTCTGGGGACCCTTCTTCTTATGGCTGATTCTGGGTGTTGTACTGGGTCAGGATGGCTGGACCATTCCGCCGATCGCTTGGGTAGCTGCCGTTGTCATGGTATTTGGTATCCTGATGATCGCCATGAACCCGTTAGATCTGCTGAAGAAAAAGGAGGCGTAAGGATATGAAACCACTAAACTATGCAATCCTGAAGCATTTTACTACTGTGAAAGAAGCCTGCGCTGATGATGTCATCGAAGCATTAAAAGGTGAATATGGTAATTTTAAAGCTCTGAAGAAGGCGGCAGTTGTCGAAGCCATCATGACGGGAGAAGCCAACGGTCTTCTGGAAGAAACCCGATATGATATGGACGATAAAGGCGAGATCCGAGTATATTACCGGGCTCACGCCGAAGGCGCTGCTACTATCAACAGCTATATCAAAGACTAATATTTAAGATCTGTAAAGCGGGTCTGAGGGGTATACGCTCCTCAGACCCCATATCCCGTCACGGAGGAGGTACAAACGTGAGATACTATGGAGAACAAGCCCTGGGCCTTGTTGAAACAGTAGGAATGGTTCCCGCTATTGAAGCAGCGGACAAAATGCTGAAAGCAGCTGACGTAGAACTGATTTCTTACGAAAATGTTGGATCCACCCTTGTCACTATTATGGTAAAGGGAGATGTTGCTGCCGTTCGTGCCGCTGTAGAAGCAGGCGCTGAAGCCGCCGCAGCCATCGGAAAACTGACCGCCAGCAATGTAATGCCAAGACCCATCAAAGGAGTAGGCGACATCGTTTCTGTACATGACATCGACAAATAGACTTGTTGAAAGGAAGGAACTATCAAATGGAAAGATTAGAAGCATTAGGCTTGATTGAAACTTTTGGACTGGTCTTTGTTCTGGAAGCCGCCGATGCCATGTGCAAGGCTGCAGATGTAGAACTGATTGGTTATGAAAACGTGGCCTCCGGATACATCTCCGTTCTGGTTAAGGGAGACGTTGGAGCCTGCAATACCGCTGTCAAAGCCGGCGTGAAAGCTGTAGAAGATATGGGAGCAGAAGTGTACAGCTCCGTGGTCATTGCACGACCTCACCAGGATCTGGCTAAGATCATCGCCAGATATAACCTGGATCTGCTGCTTGCCTAAACCTGAAATGTAATGAAAAGGAGAGTCAGAAATGAATATTATCGATAATGACTTGCTCTCCATCCAAGAAGCCCGGATCCTTGCGGAAAATGCCCGCGAGGCTCAGAAAATCCTGGCTGCCTTTCCGCAGGAAAAACTGGATGCGATAGTGGAGCACATGGCCGAGGAAATTGAAAAACATGCCAAGGACCTGGCCGTGATGTCCAGTGAGGAAACGGATTATGGCAGATGGGAGGACAAATTTGTAAAGAATCGATTTGTCTGCCAATACCTGAAGGCGAATCTCAGAGGGATGAACTGCGTTGGAATCATCCGGCAGGATGCCCAGCAAAAGACCATGGATGTGGGGGTTCCGGTAGGAGTCATTGTTGCTCTCTGCCCGGCCACCAGCCCGGTTTCCACCACGATTTACAAGGCTATGATTGCTATTAAATCCGGTAATGCCATTATCTTCTCCCCCCATCCCAGGGCGAAGCATACCATTGGTAAAGCTCTGGATATCATGATTGCTGCAGCATTGCGGGCGGGACTTCCGGAAGGAGCCCTGACCTATCTGCACACTGTGACCCACAGCGGTACTCTGGAGCTGATCAATCATGAACGGACCAATCTGATCCTTAACACAGGTGTACCAGGAATGCTGCAGCCCGCCAAGGATTCCGGGAAGCCGGTGATCTACGGAGGTTCCGGAAACGGTCCGGCTTTCATCGAGCGTACCGCAGACATCCGAAAGGCAGCCCGGGATATCGTCCTCAGCAAGACCTTTGATAACGGAGTAGTTTCCGCTTCCGAGCAATCCATCGTTGTTGACGGGTGCATTGCAGACGAAGTGAAACAGGAACTGAAGAATGCCGGTGCCTACTTCATGAGTCTTCAGGAAGAGGAAGCCCTGGCCAAAGTCCTGTTCAGCAAGGACGGAAGCACCCATCCGGAAATGGTGGGAAAGAATGCCTGCTTCCTGGCTAAAAAAGGGGGATTCCAGGTTCCGGAAGGAACCACGATTCTGGTTTCTGAACAGAAATATGTTTCTGAAATCAACCCCTATTCCTGGGAAAAACTCTGTCCGGTGGTGGCTTACTACATTGAAGACGACTGGATGCATGCCTGTGAAAAGTGTATCGAGCTGCTGATTACGGAAAAGAATGGCCACAGTCTGGTCATTCATTCCCGGGACGAAGAGGTCATCCGCCAGTTTGCCCTGAAAAAACCCGTTGGACGGGTGCTGGTCAATACACCGGCTACCTTTGGCAGTATGGGTGCAACAAGCAATCTCTTCCCTTCTATGACGCTGGGAAGCGGCTCTCAGGGAATCGGCATAACCACGGACAATGTATCCCCCATGAATCTGATTTACATCAGAAAAGTCGGATACGGTGTACGGACTACGGAAGAATTTACCCTGGAAATGATGGGAAGCCCTCAGCTGATCCAATCGAAACCGGTTGGGGTCAAGCCGACCAAAGAGGATATGAAAAAATTTAACGGGACAGCCTGTACTATGTGCCATGATCCCGCTACATTGCCAGAATACAACCTGAAAGACATACAGACATTGTTAAGTGTGCTGAAGGATTCCATAAAATAGAAAAAGAAAGATTGAGAGGTAAGAGAGTTGGATATTCGAGAATTTTCAAACAAATTGGCAGAAGCCACCCAGAACATGTCCCCGGAAGAACGAGCATCCCTCATTAAAATGTTTGAGAGCGTGTCCCAGGAAATCGGCAAGGAAGAAGCCCCTGCTTCCTGCACGCCCATTGCAGGACCCACCGACGGCGTTCCCGACGGGATCACAGAGAGACTTTCCAAACTGAAAGCTCAGTACATGACCCACAAACCGGCCATTACCACTTTTAGGGCCAAAGCTATTACCAAGATCACCAAAGAAAATCCCGGTATGCCCAAGATCGTTCTTCGGGCGAAATGTTTTAAATACTGCTGTGAAACCGCTCCCCTGGTCATTCAGGACCATGAACTGATCGTTGGAGCTCCCAATGGAGCTCCCCGAGCAGGAGCTTTCTCTCCGGATATCGCCTGGAGATGGATGCAGGATGAGTTAGATACCATCGGAACACGGCCTCAGGATCCCTTCTACATTTCCGAAGAAGACAAGAAAATCATGAAGGAAGAACTGTTCCCCTTCTGGCAGGGCAAATCGGTCGATGAAATGTGTGAAGACCAGTACCGGGAAGCCGGTGTCTGGGAAATGTCCGGAGAATCTTTCGTGTCCGACTGTTCCTATCACGCTACCAATGGTGGTGGAGACTCCAACCCGGGTTACGATGTGATCCTGATGCAAAAGGGCATGCTGGACATTCAGCAGGAAGCCAAGGATCATCTGGAAAAGCTGGATTATGCCAACCCGGATGACATCGATAAAATCTACTTTTACAAATCTGTCATCGATACCACCGAAGGTGTCATGATTTATGCCAGAAGAATGTCTGAATATGCAGCTCAGTTGGCAGCCAAGGAAACCAATCCCCAGAGAAAGGCAGAGCTTCAGAAGATCTCCGAAGTCAATGCCTGGGTTCCGGCTCATAAGCCCAGAACCTTCTGGGAAGCCATCCAGTCCATGTGGACCATCGAGTCCCTGCTGGTAGTTGAAGAGAACCAGACTGGTATGTCCATCGGACGAGCCGACCAGTACCTGTACCCCTTCTATGAAGCAGACAGAAAAGAAGGCCGCATGAACGACTTCCAGGCCTTTGAACTGGCAGGCGCCATGCTGATCAAGCTGTCTGAAATGATGTGGGTCACCAGCGAAGGGGCATCCAAGTTCTTTGCCGGATACCAGCCCTTCGTCAACATGTGTGTTGGCGGCGTCACCAGAGAAGGGAAGGATGCAACCAATGACCTGACCTACCTGCTGATGGATGCGGTACGGCACGTTAAGATTTACCAGCCCTCCCTGGCTACCCGAATCCACAACAAGTCTCCTCAGAAATATCTGAAGAAGATTGTGGATGTCATCCGGTCCGGTATGGGATTCCCGGCTTGCCACTTCGACGATGCTCATATCAAGATGATGCTGGCCAAGGGCGTATCCATGGAAGATGCCCGGGATTACTGCCTGATGGGCTGCGTTGAACCTCAGAAATCCGGAAGACTGTATCAGTGGACCTCAACAGCATATACCCAGTGGCCCATCTGTATCGAGCTGGTACTGAACCACGGCGTCCCCCTCTGGTATGGCAAGCAGGTCACTCCGGATCTGGGAGATCTGGATCAGTTCAAGACCTACGAGGAATTTGATGCTGCGGTTAAAGAGCAGATCAAATGGATCACCAAGTGGACCAGCGTGGCCACGGTCATTTCCCAGCGTGTTCACAGGGAACTGGCACCCAAGCCGCTGATGTCCATTATGTACGAAGGCTGTATGGAAAATGGCCGGGACGTTTCTTCCGGTGGAGCAATGTATAACTTCGGCCCGGGTGTTGTATGGTCCGGACTGGCTACCTACACCGATGCCATGGCTGCCATCAAGAAACTGGTTTATGTAGACAAAAAATATACATTGAAGCAGCTGAACGAAGCCCTGAAGGCAGACTTCGTGGGATACGATCAGATCAAGGCTGACTGCCTCAATGCACCGAAGTTCGGAAACGATGAAGATTTTGCGGATGATATCGCTGCTGATCTGGTCAACTTTACCGAACAGTATCATAGACAGTTCAAGACCCTGTACTCGGTGCTGAGCCACGGAACCCTGTCCATTTCCAACAACACGCCTTTTGGACAGTTGACAGGTGCTTCCGCAAACGGAAGACCGGCATGGATGCCCCTGTCCGATGGTATCAGCCCCTCCCAGGGTGCTGACGTGAAGGGACCCACCGCCATCATCAAGTCCATTTCCAAAATGGCTGTGGACAGCATGAACATCGGTATGGTACACAACTTCAAACTGATGTCCGGCCTGCTGGATACACCAGAAGGAGAAGAAGGAATCATCACCCTGCTCCGAACCGCTTCCATCATGGGCAACGGCGAAATGCAGTTCAACTATCTGGACAACGAAACCATGATCGCTGCCCAGCAAAATCCGGAACAGTTCCGGGATCTGATCGTTCGTGTAGCCGGATACAGCGCCTTCTTCACAGAGCTCTGCAAGGACGTACAGGACGAGATCATCAGCAGAACCATGCTGACAAAGGTATAGAAATAAAGCAATGCAATAAATTGGCAGCCTGATCGCCCATCCCCTTTCGGGGGATGGGCGGGAAAGCCGCCCAATCCCTACCAGAACAGCCGATCAGACAGGAGAGCGGAGAAAATGGACAATTCAAAGAACAATGTCATCGAGAGAAAAGCACTGATCACCAGTGTACAGAAATACAATATGTATGACGGCCCGGGAATCAGAACCATCGTTTTTTTCAAGGGATGTCCATTGCGATGCAAATGGTGCTCCAACCCGGAAGGCCTGGAAAAAAAGCAGCAGGTCATGTATAAAAGAACCCTGTGTGTAGATTGCGGAGCCTGCGTACCGGTTTGTCCGGTAGGAATCCATTCCATCAATCCGGCCACGGGAGAGCATGAGGTAGACTGGACCATCGACTGCATCGGATGCAAGCGGTGTGAGGAAGCCTGTCCTCAGGGAGCCCTGTCTATTATAGGAGAACAGCGAACCATTTCCGATCTGCTGGAAGAAATCGAGCAGGACCGGATGTTCTATGAAACCTCCGGCGGTGGTGTTACACTGGGAGGAGGCGAAGTGCTGATGCAGCCTGAGGCGGCAACCAGCCTGCTGATGGCCTGCAAGAATGCTGGTATTAATACAGCCATTGAAACTTCCGGGTATGCCCGACTGGATACCATCCTGAAGGTGGCTGAATTCGTTGACTTATTTCTCTTTGACATCAAACATATGGATCCGGACCGGCATTTCCAGCTGACCGGGGTCCGAAATGAACAGATTCATGAGAACCTGAAGGAATTATTAGACCGACGATACAATGTCCGGATTCGGATGCCCCTGCTGAAGGGGATCAACGACAGCAAGGAAGAAATTGACGCCGTCATCCGCTTCCTGATGCCCTATAAGGATTGTAAGAATTTTAAGGGAATCGACCTGCTGCCCTACCACAAGTTCGGCGTGAACAAGTACAACCAGCTGGGGATGTGTTATCCCATTGAGGGAGACCCCAGCCTGAGCCAGGAAGAACTGGACAGGATGGAAGGCTGGCTGAAAGAATATGACTTCCCGGCTATGGTGATACATCACTAAAGGTATCCCGAAAGCCTTCGGATATAGAAGAAAGGCAGAGAATCATGATCGTATTTGGTGATAAAGCGACGGACCGCATCATACAGGAATCCGTACCGGGCAAGCAGGTGACCATCGCCCATGTCATCGCCTCCCCAATGCCGGATATCTATGAGCGGCTGGGCATCGATGATCAGGGAGCCATCGGCATCCTGACCTTGACCCCTTACGAAACGGCCATCATAGCCGCAGACATCGCCACCAAGACGGCTAATGTGGAAATTGGTTTTCTGGACCGTTTTACCGGCTCCGTGGTGATTACCGGAGATGTCCAGAGCGTGGAAACTGCCCTGAATGCCGTCAATGATACTCTACAGAACATGCTGGGCTTTGAAGTAGCCTGTGTGACCAAGACATGAGAAAGAAACGGATCATGGTCATCGGACCGGGACGGAGCGGCAAAACCACTCTGGTTCAGGCTCTCAACGAAGAGCAGGGGAAAATCCGGCGGACCGCTGATATGATTTATGGAAAGAACACCATTGATGTACCCGGTTCTTATATTGAAAATGCCTGGATGTACAAACACATCATCGCAGCAGCCCAGGACGCTTCCCACGTGCTGATCGTGGTAGACCAGTCCCGATGCATCCCCGTCTATTCCCCGGGATTTGCCAAAGTATTCCGTTGCCCCGTTCTTGGGGTGATTACAAAAAGCGATCTGGCACCGGAAAACGAAGAGGAATGCATCAGCCAACTGAAACAGATCGGGGTTTCTGAACCCTACTATAAAATCAGCTTCCCTGATGGAGCCGGACTGGCAGAACTGAAGGAAGCCCTATTCGGAGAAAGAAAGGAAAAGGAGAGCCAGGAATGATATTCATCACAGAAGACGATCTTCGGGATCTCTACAAAACAGCTCCTTTTACCACCTATACCCCCAAAGAGGGGACCCGGCTGACCCCGGGAGCCCGCCAATTCCTGGTGGATCGGGGCATCGATATGTACAGCCAGGAAAGCCGTAAAAACACCATAGTTCCGGTAAAAGGCAAAAGCCTGCCCACCGGCAAAGAAGCAAGCCTGCCTGTCCGAAGGCTGCAGGCCCGGATGAGAAGCATACACGGCAGTTTTCTGGAATCCCTGTCAGCAGCCATCGAAGAAAACCCGGCTGGTGCTCAGGAGCTTGCAGTACTCTCCCGGCAGTTAACCAGCCTAAAGAGTCTGAGCCCGGAATGGAGCAAGGCCACCAACCTGTGCTGTATGGAATGTACCGGTATTAAAAATGAAAACTTCAGCCAGGACCTGGGAGAGTGTTTTGAAATCAATGAATTTCATCTCCAGGCTCCCAAGGGAAAAGAAATCATCCGGCTCCATCACCTGAGAAACCAGCTCCAGGAGCTGGAGGTCATGGCCCTGGAACTACTGTCTTCCGGAGAAACGGAAGGCACTGCGGCGGAGGAACTGATCTCCAGAATCAATCAGATGGTCAACACCCTGAACCGGATGATCTGCGCCGCATTTGGAGGAGAAACATGTCTGAGACAAACATAACATTTGACTATTGTGACCGGTTAGTAGAAGAATTTGAAGAAGTCATCGAAAACCCGGTCCGGAATAAATCTTCAGTCTACTATACCGGGGTGGATTTGGGAACAGCCTGCGTGGTGCTGGCAGTACTGGACGAAAACCGGAATCCGGTGGCCGGAACCTATCGGTACGCGGACGTAGTCCGGGACGGTATGGTAGTGGACTACATTGGAGCCGTCAACATAGTCCGGGAGTTGAAAAAAGAACTGGAGGACAAGCTGGGGACAGAACTACTGTATGCCGCAGCGGCGATTCCGCCGGGAACCGACGAACTGGATTCGGGGGCCATTAAAAATGTGGTTCAAGCTGCCGGATTCGAACTGACCTGCCTGATGGATGAACCGACGGCAGCCAATGAAGTTCTGAAAATCGAAAACGGTGCCGTAGTGGATATCGGTGGCGGAACTACCGGAATTTCCATTCTGAAGGACGGCAAAGTGGTCTATATTGCGGATGAGCCTACGGGAGGAACCCATTTTTCCCTGGTAGTATCCGGAGCCTATAAAATGCCCTTTGCCGATGCTGAAAAATACAAACGGAATGAAAAAAATCACAAAGAACTGCTTCCGGTGCTGAAGCCGGTGGTTGAAAAGGTTTCTGCCATCATCAACCAGCACATTGAGGGCCATGATGTCCGGGAAATCTCCCTGGTAGGAGGAACGGCCTGCCTCATCGGAATCGAAGAAATCATCCAGAACAGAACCGGAATTTATACCCACAAACCGAAGAACCCCATGTTCGTGACTCCCCTGGGGATTGCCCTGGGATGTAAGGATGAGAGCATCAGTTAGGAGTGAAGTATATGGATTACAGAATAATCAAGTCCCCTTCAAAGGGAGCCGTTGACATCCTGATGCACCGACTGGGAGTCAAGGCAGATCCGGAAGTAATGAACGCCGATGCTATCGGTCTGGTTCAGGGAAAGATGATCGAAATGATCGTGGCCGCTGATATTGCAGAAAAAGCAGTAGGGGTGACCGTCGCTGACGTCCGGGGAAGCTGTCCCCAGAACATGATCCTGATTGCCATTTTCGGCGATACCGCTTCGGTGGAAGCCGCTCTGAAGGAAATCCGGGAAAAATCGAAGGAAGGGTTGGACATATGATTACCGCAAAACTCATCGACAACGTCTGGGCCACCAGAAAGGCCGAATCCCTTAACGGATATAAGCTGATGCTGGCGGAAGTCATCGGAGGCAACAGCGCCGGTGAACGGATGATCGTCGTAGATATCATCAGTGCCGGCATCGGTGATCGTGTCATCGTTTGTCAGGGTTCCTCCGCCAGAAGAATGCTGGGAGACGACAACATCCCCGTCGACGCCGTCGTAGTAGGGATCATTGATGAAGACTGCACCTTCGGCTGATTGGGAGGAAACAATGAATTTACTGGAAATGATCAAGGATGCAGGAGTCATCGGCGCAGGGGGAGCAGGGTTTCCTACCCACGTCAAACTGGCATCCAAAGCGGAGTTCCTGCTGATGAACGCGGCAGAATGCGAACCACTCCTGCGGGTGGATCAGCAGCTGATGGAAGTGTTCGCTGATGAGATCCTGCTGGGTTTTGAAGCAGCCGGACGATTGGTGGAAGCAAAGGAAGCCATCATCGGCATCAAGGAAAAGCACAAGGATGTGATCCGCCATCTGAATGAAAGAATCCAGGCGCTGAACCTGGGAAACTATATAAGAGTACAGCCTCTGAAGGATGTCTATCCTGCAGGAGACGAACAGGTACTGGTTTATGAATTGACTGGCCGAGTGGTTCCGGAAGCCGGAATCCCCATCCAGGTGGGATGCGTCGTAGTCAACTCGGAAACTGCCCTGAACATCTACAATGCCACGAAAGGCCTTCCAGTTACTGAGAAGTATGTCACCATAACCGGAGACGTTCCGGAAAAGCTGACTGTGAAGGTTCCGGTGGGAACCCCCATCATCGATGTGCTGAAGCTCAGCGGGATAGAAGATTTTCAGGGATATTCCGTCATCGACGGCGGCCCCATGATGGGTCCGATTATGAAAGATCTTTCCGGATTTGTCACTAAGAAAACCAAGGGTTTGGTCATCCTGAAAAAGCAGCACGACCTGATCCGAAGAAAATCCATGACCGTGGACCAGTCCCGAAGAATCAACCGGGCCACCTGTGAACAGTGCCGCATGTGTACGGATTTGTGCCCCAGGTATCTGCTGGGCCATGACCTTCAGCCCCATAAGATGATGCGGGTGGTGGGATACGGAATAGACCCGGATAAAACTCAGGAAATGGCCATGCTCTGCTGCCAATGTAATCTTTGCGAGCTGTTTGCCTGCCCCGTGGGTTTATATCCCCGGGCTGCCAATATGTTCGTTCGGCAGCAGCTGGTGGATAAAGGAATCCGATACGAATGCAAACCGGGAGAATTACAGCCCAGAGAAGTCCGGAAATTCAGGCTTTTGCCCAGCAAGCGCCTGGTAGCCAGACTGGGTCTGTACCCCTACGATAAGCCGGCGCCCATGTCGGAAAAAACCGTTGTTCCCGATCAGGTCAGCATTGCCCTGGTCCAGCATGTGGGAGCCCCGGCAAAACCCATCGTAACAATGGGGCAGCGGGTGGAAGCCGGTCAGATGATCGGAGCCATTCCCGAGGGAAGCCTGGGAGCAGCTATTCATGCAAGCATTGCCGGAACCGTAACAGAAATCGGCAGTGCGGCAATTACCATAAGGAGGGACTAGCATGGCAAATGCAATCGGCATGGTTGAATTCATCAGCATCGCCCGGGGCATCTACGCAGCAGACCAGATGGTCAAGATTTCCGATGTGGAGATCGTCACAGCCAGCTCGGTCTGCCCGGGAAAATATATCGCCATCGTCCATGGAGACGTGGCAGCCGTGGAAGCATCCGTGGCCACAGGAGAAAAGGAAGCAGGAGAATACTATGTAGACTCCATCATCATACCCAATGTTCATCCTTCGGTGTTCCCGGCCATTACCGGAACCACCATGCCGGACAAGATGAGCGCCCTGGGTATCATGGAATCCTTCTCCCTGTCCACCATGATCATCGCGGCAGACGCCATCCTGAAATCCGCCGATCTTCAGCCTCTGGAGATCCGACTGGGCAACGGGATCGGAGGGAAAGCCTATTTCACCTTCACCGGTGATGTAGCAGCCGTTCAGACCGGAGTAGAAGCCGGAAAGAACATATCCGAAGAAAAGGGCCTTCTGGTCAATGCAGAAGTCATACCTTCTCCATCGGAGAGAATCATACCATCCTTGTTCTGATATATTCGGCCAACCCAAATATATAAGAAATACAAATATGGAAATCATTCATTTTTTTCAGGAAGTTGAAAGGAGGTGAAGGAATGAAGAAATTGATTTGTGGAAAAGACATTGAAGTTCTTCAGAAGAGTGGACAGAAGGTTCTGTACGTAGATGCCTGTACCATCGTAACTCCGTCGGCTAAAGATATGGCCAAGGCCGCCGGCATCGAAATCACCTGTGGTACCGGAACTTGCACAGCAGCCCCGGCTGCAGCAGCTAATCCGGCAGCGGGAATCGACAGCAACACGATCTACACAGTACTGAAGGCCCTCATGGACAAGGGGATGCTCCAGGGAGTATTTGACTCCATCCAGGACAAACCCTATCAGTCCGAAACAGACCCCTGTGGTCTGAAGCTGGTTCGAGGAAACTCCGTTAAGTATGAGGTCCTGGATACCGGCAATCCGGAAGACAAGGTCTTTTACCAGGAAATCATCAATTCCGGTGACGGGTCATCCATGAATGCAGGATTCATTACCATCGAAAAATGTAATTTTGACTGGGATGTAGCCTGTGAGGAACTCTACCATGTGGTAGAAGGGACGCTGACTGTCGGTGTCAACGGAACCGTTTATACCGCCAACCCGGGAGACTCCCTGTTCTTCCCCAAGGGTGCCAAGGTAACCTTCGGTTCTCCGAACCGGATGAAGGCATTCTACGCAACCTATTAATAACGGTAAAAAGCTAAGGAGGACCAGGATATGCAGGCACTTGGGCTGATTGAAACAAGAGGTCTGATCGCGGCGGTGGAAAGCGCCGATGCCATGCTGAAAGCTGCGGACGTCGCTCTGTTAGAGAAGACGCTGGTAGGCGGAGGACTGGTAACGGTGGCGGTAACCGGAGAAGTATCAGCGGTGAAAGCCGCAGTGGATGCCGGAGCTGCTGCAGTAAGACAACTGAATATGGGATTGCTGATCTCAGAGCATGTGATTCCCCGCCCCCATGGGGAGCTGGATGACCTGGTGATCTGCAGTACGCCATACAAAGACCGGGTGGCTGCAACGGACAATGAACCTATAAGCCAGCCGGAAGTAGTGGAAGCCGTAGAAACTACAGAAACCACAGAAACCACAGAAACCTCAGAAGTCGTGGAAATCCCGGCAGAATTACAAGCAGTGGAAGCCACTTCTCCCACCCCGGTGAAAGTTAAAGAGCCTGGGTTGGATTCTGAAACCTTTCCACTGACCAAGGATGCCGTGGACCGGATGGCCGCTGAAAAGGGAGTCCGGGCTGTAATGAAGGAATTACAGCAATGTAAAGTGATTAAGCTCCGTACCTTAGCCCGGGAATATAAAGATTTCGGAATAGCAGGACGGCTGGTCTCCAAGGCAGACAAGAAAATCCTGTTGGAAGAATTTAAGAAATACTACGGGAAAAAGACTAACTAATCCAAAAAGAAAAGAATAAGAAGAAAGGAGGAATCACTACTTGGAAAATTTTGATTATGATTTACGTTCCGTACAGGAAGTAAGAAATCTGGCACGACTGGGAAAGATTGCAACCGAACAGATTGCAGAGTACACAGAAGAGCAGATTGACCGGATTCTGCAGAATATGGCCAGAGTAGCATCAGAAAATGCTGTAATGCTGGCAAAAATGGCTGTAGAAGAAACCGGATTCGGTAAGGTTGAAGATAAAACCTATAAAAACCACCTGGCGTCCAAGCTTCTGTACAACGCGATCAAAGATATGAAAACAATCGGAGTGATTTCAGAAGACAAGGCAGCACAGGTGATCGATATCGCCACTCCGGTGGGACTGCTGATGGGCATCGTCCCTTCCACCAACCCCACTTCCACGGCGATCTTTAAATCCATGATTGCCATCAAAGCTCGTAATGCTATCGTGTTCTCTCCCCATCCGTCTGCAGCCAAATGTACCATGAAGGCTGCCATGCTGATGAACGAGGCCGCCATAGCAGCAGGAGCTCCGGCAAATATCATCGGATGCATCTCCATGCCGACCATTGATGCTACCAATGGATTGATGAAGGCAAAAGAAGTAGCCATGATCATTGCCACCGGAGGCCCGGGAATGGTACGGGCATCCTACAGCGCCGGTAAACCGGCTCTGGGGGTAGGAGCAGGCAACTGCCCCGCCTACATTGAGAAGACTGCAGATGTCAAAAAAGCGGTATCCAATATTCTGGCCAGCAAGACCTTCGATTATGGAACCATCTGCGCATCGGAGCAGTCCATCAT
>JBLJBD010000162.1:0-7956 GCA_047637815.1 Anaerovoracaceae bacterium | reverse complement strand
CTACTCCGATGGAGAACACACCGGTATACACAATGGGGAACCATCCGGCGGTTACCCCGGCCAGGGTGTTTCCCTCTTCAAAGAGCAGCGCAAACAGCAGATTCCAGAGACAGCCAAAAAACATTTGGAAGGTGCTGAGCATAATACCATCCGTCTTTGGGGAATAATGACCGACGATAATGATGTGGAAGCCAAAGGCCACGGCTGCAGCAAAGGAAGCCGCATCCCCCGGTATGATGGAAAGATCTTTATTGGCACTGATGAGGAATAAGCCGATAAAGGCCGCCCCCACCGCTACCCAGATCTGTTTTTTTACTTGGGTTTTAAATATCAACAGCCCCAGTACCGGCACAAAGACCGTATATAAGGAAGTAATGAAGCCCACTTTTCCGGCAGTAGTCGTCAAAAGAGCCCACTGTTGAATGGCGGCCCCTGTGGCAATGGCCGTCCCGGAGAAAAAGCCTCCGATCAGGTGGGTCTTCAAATCCCGCTTGCCGGAGCCAATCCTGGTCCGCCGCTGCAGGATCATCATCAGGAGGGCCATAAAAAGAAAGGCAATGAGAAACCGGAGAAAATTAAAAAAGAATGGGGTCATGTGTTCCAACCCCATTTTTCGGAAGGAGTAGGAACTCCCCCACAACAATGCGGTGAGCAGCAGCATGATGTTTGCTGCTCCTCTGCTTTTCAGGAAAGTGTTTTCCTGCTCCATATATGGTCCTTTCCTGTTGTTCTTATTCTACAGTAACGCTTTTGGCAAGATTTTTGGGTTTATCGATGTCACAGCCTCGGAGCCTTGCAATGTAATAGGCCAGCAGCTGCAGGGGTACAACGGACAGCAGGGGGGTGATTTCATCCATACATTCGGGGATGTAGATGACCTGATTAGCCTGGCCTTCAATTTCTTTGTTGCCTTCCTTGGACAATCCGATGACCGTTGCCCCCCGGGCTTTAATTTCCTGAATATTGGACAGCATCTTTTCAAAGAGCCGATCCTGGGTAGCCAGAGAAATCACCAGCGTGTCCTGCTCAATCAAGGCAATAGTTCCATGTTTCAGTTCTCCTGCTGCGATGGCAAAGGAATTGATGTAGGAGATTTCCTTCAGTTTAAGGGAACCTTCGTAGGCGACACCGCAGTCCACACCCCGGCCAATGAAGAACACCTGCTCCCGTCGGTACAGTCCCTTGGCCATTTCGTGAATACTATCTTCCTGCTGAAGGACTTCTCTCAGTTTGTCGGGAATCTTCCGAAGTTCATCGATGAAGTTCCGATAATATTCTTCTGTAATCGTTCCTTTGGTATAACCCATATAAAGGCCGATGAGGTACATGCACATCAGCTGGGTGGTGTATGCTTTGGTGGAGGCTACGGCGATTTCCGGGCCGGCCCAGGTGTAAAACACGTCGTCGGACTCCCGGGCGACGGAGCTTCCCACCACATTGACCACTGACAGGACCCGTGCTCCTTTGCTCTTAGCTTCCCGAAGGGCTGCCAAAGTATCCAGGGTTTCTCCGGATTGGCTGATGGCGATGAAAAGGGTCTTATCGTCCACAAAGGGATCCCGATAACGGAATTCCGAGGCCACATCCACTTCCACCGGAATCCTGGCCAGCTTTTCGATGGCGAATTTTCCCACCAGGCCGGCGTGATAAGCGGTACCGCAGGCAACGATATAAATTTTGGTGAAGTGCTGGATTTCTTCTTTGGTCAGATGAATTCCGTCCAGACGGATGTTCCCATGGTCATCCAGTCGCCGGTTCAAGGTTTCGAAGAGGCCTTTGGGCTGCTCGTGAATCTCTTTCAGCATGAAATGTTCATAGCCATCTTTTTCGGCGGCATCTGCATCCCAGGTGACATGGAAAACGTCCCGGGTAACCGGCTGCCGGTCGGCGTTGTAAATGGTAATATCGTCCCGGGTAACCACCACGGTCTCGTTGTTTTCAATTAGATAAATCCGCCGGACGTATTTCAGCAGGGCGGGAATATCAGAAGCAATAAAGTTGCAGCCTTCTCCGATTCCGGCAATCAGGGGAGCATCCTTTCGGACGGCCACGATCTTATCCGGTTCTTTGGCGGAAACCACGCCGATGGCATAAGCTCCCCGCATTTTATCCACGGCCTTGAATACCGCTTCCTTCAGGTCGTCCTCGTAATAAACGGAAATCAGGTGGGCGATGACCTCGGTATCGGTTTCGGATCGGAAAACGACTCCATGTTCTTTGCTGAGCCATTCCTTCAATTCCAGATAGTTTTCGATGATTCCGTTGTGGACCACCGCCAGGGTATTGGCCATATCACTATGAGGATGGGCATTGACATCGGAAGGCGCTCCATGAGTCGCCCACCGGGTATGACCGATTCCCACCGTACTGTGAAGATCTTCTGTTTCGATGAGCTTTTCCAGGTTGACGATCCGGCCGGCACTTTTCCGCACCTGGATCTTTCCGTCTTTATACAGGGCGATTCCTGCTGAGTCATAACCCCGGTATTCCAGTTTCTTTAATCCTTCGATGATGATTTCCCGAGCGTCATCATTACCGACGTATCCTACTATTCCACACATATTGAGTCCTTTCTATCAGCCTAAGCGGCTGGTGATCAGTTCTGCCAGGTCTCTGGCCAGTCCTTCGATGAGATCCGGTTCCGGACCTTCCAGCATAACCCGAACCAGAGGCTCGGTGCCGGAGGGGCGGATCAGAACCCGGCCTTCTCCTGCCATCCGTTCTTCCAGCCGACGGATCGCCTGCTGAATTTCTTCGTCGTGAGTGTATTTTTTCTTGTTTTCATTTTTAATCCTGGCATTAACCAGAACCTGAGGATAAATGCTGACTTCCTCTGCCAGCTGGGACAGGGTCTTGCCGGAAAGCCTCAGGGCTTTGATCAGCTGAAGAGAAGACAGAATCCCGTCTCCCGTGGTGGTATGGTTCAGGAAGATGATATGGCCCGACTGTTCCCCACCGATAACGCAACCGGTCTTCAGCATGCTTTCCAGCACGTATCGGTCTCCCACCCCGGTGACCTCTACCCGGCATCCCAGGTTTTCGATGGCTTTATGAAATCCCAGATTGCTCATGACGGTGGCCGTGACCATATCTCCAGCCAGCTGGCCGGTTTCCTTGAGCATCTTAGCGCAGATGTAAATGGCTTTGTCTCCATCCACCAGCTGCCCTTTTTCGTCAACGGCGATGAGCCGGTCTGCGTCCCCGTCATAGGCCAGCCCCACGTGGGCTCCCTGCTTTAAGACTTCCTGCTGAAGTTTTTCCGGATGGGTGGACCCGCAGCCCTCGTTGATGTTGATTCCATCGGGCTGGTTTGCTATAACCGTAACTTCGGCACCCAGTTTTCGAAAGACCATTTCTGCTGCCTTGTAGGCCGCCCCATTGGCGCAGTCCAGGACTACTTTTAAGCCCTCCAGGGACGTGTCCATGGTGGATTTCAGGAAATCCACATAGAGGCCGATGGCATCCTCCTCCGCTTCCAGGACCCGGCCCAGCCGCTCTCCGGTGATATGACTGTTGATGTCCATGTCACGGACGATGATTTCTTCAATCTGATCCTCAATGTCGTCATCCAGCTTGAAACCATCCCGGTTAAAAAATTTGATGCCATTGTATTCAAAAGTGTTGTGGGAAGCTGAAATGACCACTCCCGCATCCGCCTGGTAGTATTTCACCAGGTAAGCGATGGCTGGCGTGGGCAGTACCCCCACCTTGATCACATTCCCTCCCATTGAAAGGATTCCTGCGCTCATGGCATCCTCCAGCATATCTCCGGAAATCCGGGTATCCTTTCCAATAACTACAACAGGGGCCTGATGTTCCCGGCTGAGAACATAGGCTCCTGCTTTACCCAGTTTAAATGCAACCTCCGGCATCAGCTCTGAATTGGCGATGCCCCTGACACCGTCGGTGCCGAATAATCTTGCCATTGATGTTAGTCTCCTTTGTATTGACTCATTTCAACAATTCTGTGTTTATCTTACTTCCAGTCTTACTGCAAAGCATGCAGGTTCACGGAAGCGTTCTGAGGTGTCAGGGAGATATCTCCGCTATACCCTTCTATCGTCACGCTGATTGGTACCTGATGGGCACCCAGCCCCAGCCCCTGCAAGGATAAACTCAACTGTATTTTATCCGGGGTGATTTCTGCCAGAATCGGGTCTTTGTCCGCGATGGACACCACCAGATTGGTATTCAGGATTTCCGCTGCATAGCCTTCCGGTACATCCAGCATGTCGATGTCCCTGGTGCTGAACTGGAATGTCTTGCTGGAAAGGCCCTTTATGGTCAGCTTCGCCGTAATTTCCCGGGAAGCTTCTGCCACTTCAACCCCTTCCGGCAGGAACACCTCAAGGGGAATTTCCGTGCTGGCAGTGTAGGCGCTGAGGTCGATGTCCTTACCGGTTACTTCCGTGATGGAATCCAGAATCTGCCGATCTCCCCGGATGGCTATGGAATCAGGAATATCCAGGCTTGTAATCTGGAATTCCGGCTGTTCCTGGCCAAAGGTGCCCACTCGAAGGGCAACGGTTTTCACGGACATCATCCGGCCGGACACCTGAATTTTTTCTCTGGAAAGCTTTACCCGGGAGATCAGTTCACCATCGGCGCTATAGGCGGCAGCGAAAGATTCCTGGATGGATAAAGCATCGGTCAGCTTACTGATATCCAAATCCGCTCCTACATAGGCGACCTGCTCCACCAGTGTTCTGGCTCCATTGATTTCAACCGTTTCCGGATCCATAGCAATCTGCCCCGGTTCCATTCCCTCCGGCGCTTCTCCCACATGGCGGAGAATCACCGGCCGGTCTGCCGTAATCAGTTCATCGATGAAAAGTTTGAGCTTAGCCGGCTCCGAGGAAATCAGCGTGAGCCCATTGGGCAGTTCCACATTGAGGCTGATATAATTCTCACCCATCCCATGGCCAAAAAGGTCTGCCGTCACCAGCAGATCTTCCAAACCGGCGCTCAGCACATCCGCCCGCTTCCCTTCCACGGTTAAACTAACCGTCAGGTTTTGGTTGTCCAGCACCACCAGCCCTTTGGAAGCCAGGTTTTCAGTGTTGAGCAGTTTGACCGGTATATTTTCAAATTTTTTAGTTGTGGTCGGATTCACCTCCCCGATTACATAAACCCATAAAAGCAGGGCTATGAAAATCGAGAGGAAAATGGTGAATTTCTTATTTTGAAGCATTGGTTTTTCTCCCCAGCTTACTCAGAAACGACGGCATGAAGGAAAAGAGTTTTTTCTCTTCCGTTGCTCCGCTTAAGTACAGATTGAGCAGGATTTTTTCCACGGACTTGATGTCCAGGAATCGGCTGAGCTTTCCGTTGTCGGCCATGGAGATGATTCCGGTTTCTTCTGAAACCACCAGAACCAGGGCGTCGGAATTTTCTGTAATGCCCAGGGCCGCCCGATGACGGGTCCCCAGCTCGGAGCTCAGCTGGTTGTTCTGAGTCAGGGGCAGCACACATCCGGCCGCCATCACCCGGTCTCCCCGGATAATGACCGCTCCGTCATGAAGAGGTGCACCCTCATAGAATATATTTCCAAGCAGCTCTGTGCTGACAAGGGCATTTAATGTGGTACCGGTTTCTGCAACATCGCTGAGGGCCGTCTCCCTCTCCACGACAATCAGTGCGCCGGTCTTGCTCTTGGAAAACTCGTCGATGGCTTTCGTGAAGGAGGATACGATCAGTTTAGCCTTTTCTTTATCGAACTGACCGAAGGGGGACTTGACGATCTTGCTTCTCCCAACGTACTCCAGCCCCCGCCGGAGCTCCGGCTGAAAGACGATGACCAGGGCGATGACCCCCAGGGTCAGGGTTCCGTTGAGAATCCAGCTGATGGTATACAGATCGAAGGCATCCGCCAGGAAAGTAGCCGCAACCAAAATAAGCAGACCCTTGATCAGCTGCTCTGCCCGCGTTTCCCGGATGAATCCCAGCACCTTATACACAACAAAAGCGACAATCAGGATGTCGATGACATCCGTTATGCCGATGCTGAGGACGATATTCTGAAAGAAGTTCTGCATAGTCGGTTCCCCTATCCTTATATACCGTTTATTGTATCGAAAAATCCTTCTTTTTTCAATACGTTCCGCGAAATGTTCCTATAAAAAATAAGAGGGGTCCTGGTGGGGCGCCGGACAGGGTTTAAGAAGGGTGGGGGAAGAAGGGATGAAATGAGCGCCGGCCTGGGCCGGCGGACCTTTAGCACTGGACAACTGGGAGATAATAGGGAGATAATAGGGAGATAGCATGGAGATAATATGGGCGCCAGCTCCGCTGGCGGACCTTTCATGGCTGTTAGCAATTAAAAATGATGTAAATGATGCAGCGCGATTGGAAAGCGTTGGAAAATAACGGAATTTAGACAATTTTTCGATATTGGGGTTTTTCTTGGTATAAAATTACGCTCTTTTTATCCACATTTTACCTTTTTTTTGCTTCTCCCTTGTTTTTCTTGACTTTAAATCAATTCCCTGGCCGTGTTCAGACCAAAAACCACATTAACCTCATTTTTGCAACTGATAGTCTAATTTTCAAAAAATTTTATACCATCTTTTCTCCTAATTCGCCTCGATTGTCTAAAAAGGTCTAATAACCCAAAATATGCCATAGAAGAGCCCTCACTTAAGCCCTTAATCCACAACCTTACAACCTTACAACCTTACAACCTTGCCACTTGCCACCTTTACAATAACGGTTCCAAACCCGTCATGTTACATAAAATCCGATGTATTCTCTGCATATCGATATAGCCATCTTCACTGTCAAAGGTTATAATGAGATTTTTCCAGGGCAGAATGCCGTGTTGCTCATATATAGCAAGCTTCTCCGCCATAGCTTTTCTATATTCCGAATCGTGGGTTAATCCGAAGTGCTCCCAATAGATTAGCTCTCCTGACAGAACATTTACCATGGTAAAATCGGGGTAGAAACTCCTTCCTGCTAATGTCAGTCTCTTCTCATATTGATATTCCAGACCATACAACTCCATTATACCCGCTATTAGCGCTTCCGATTTCGAACGCACCATTGCGCCTTTTGGCGTTACATGCTTTTTAAATTCCTTAAAAAACTCAGAGTCATGGACACTCTTTATCGATTCATCTTCTCCATTATCACTATTATTGGGGAAGAATTCTTCAAGATTGATGAATACAGATCCCTTGCAGATTGAATTGTAAACTGCCTGTGGATCATAGGGAATATGGTTTTTCAAGAATTTCTCAACCCGAGGAATGCTGTTTTCCAACTGCCTGATGCTTTTTTCCAAGAAACGACGGCGGAGAATGGCTTCCGCCTTCAATCTGTTGTACCGGTTAACGATTTTATCAGCAGGCGCTGCCCTATCCGATGGTTCCTTCTGGAGTTCCCGGATGTAAGTATATCGTTTCCCGTTTACTGTCTTGGGAACGAGATATCCCTTCGGAAGTCCTTCTGCCTCCTTTTTCATCGAATTCAGCAGTATTTTGTGGTATTGATTTTCCCAACCTATCTTTTCAATTAATGCTTTCATAGCCACCCCTTAAAATTCAAATCAGAAAGCTCTTTTATTTACATATTTAGCATTATTTACCATCATCAGCTAAAAGCAAGGGGCAGCGGTTGGCTGCCCCGGGTTTGTTATGGAAGGGGCAGCGGTTGGCTGCCCCGGATAGGTGTATGTTGGTGATTAGAATGTGGTTTCGATGACGCCGTAGTCGTCGTTCTTTCTTTTGTATACCACGCTGATTTCATTGGTTTCCATGTCAGCATAAACGAAAAAGTTGTGCTCCAGCAGTTCCATCTGGATGATGGCTTCTTCCATGGACATGGGGGTCAGCTCGATTTTCTTTCTCTTGACGATGTTGATTTCTTCCTCTTCAACGTCAGGAATTTCAGCGAAGATAAATTCTTTATTTTCTTTGTGCTTCTTCAGCAGCTTGGATTTGTATCTGGACATCTGGG
>JBLJBD010000161.1:0-10990 GCA_047637815.1 Anaerovoracaceae bacterium | reverse complement strand
TTCCGGGTATGAACCGGACGCTCTAGCCAACTAAGCTACACCGCCACATTTGTGATGATCTTTCGGATTGTCCGAGTGACCGTCGCAAGTAATATAATACCATTATGGCGTTTTAGTGTCAACCAATTTCTTGAAGTTTTCAGGACTTTTTATCGCTTTTTTATTCGGCAGGATATCGGCCTTTTTTGTCGGCGGAATCTCCCTCTTCAACCGGTATTTTTTCAGCCCGGGCGGCTTGGACCAAGCCAAGAATCTTCTCCCGGTCCTTAACTCCAGGACTTTTTTCCACCCCCGTCATGACATCAATAAAGGAAGCGCCGCAGTCCTCCAGAATCTCTCCGATATTTTCCGGAGTGATTCCCCCCGCCAGAATAACCGGCTTTCGGGAAACTTCCATCAGACCGCAGAAGAGAACCTTATCCAGGTTCTTGCTTCTCCGGGCTGCATTCTCCGGCGTCCTGGAATCCGCCAGGATGGCATACACCCCTGCCTTTTCCAGCAGGCTGGCAATAGCTGATAAGTCTTCTGTCCCAAACTGGCGGATCCTTTCCAGCCTGTCGGGAGGAACGGTTTTGATAACGCCGACCCCAAGAGGTTCAAGGGCCTGCAGGATCTGCTTGGTATCTTCGAGATTTTCCCGGTAGTGAAGCTGAATCAGATCCGGCTTCAGGTCCCTGGCCAGGCCGAGGATTTTTTCCGGAGAACCTCCGGTAACCAGGCAGCTTTTATGCGGAGCAGTTACCCGGGCCAGCAAACCGGCGGCCTCCTGCCGGGTCAGATTCCAAGGCACTGGCAGAGGATATTCGGTGACAAATCCCAGAATATCCACCCCGGCTTCCTGACAGAAAACCACATCCTCTTCCCTCATCAACCCACAGATTTTGATCTTTACAGTTCTCATGTTTCATTCCTTTTCTAAAGGCGGCTGAAGGACTGGTAGGCAGCAGCCATATCCGGCGCCTGCCAAAGGGCTGTTCCCACCAGAACGGCATCGGCCCCGGCTGATCGGGCCAGGTGGACATCTCCTTCTGTCAGGATGCCGCTTTCGCTGATCAGAAAGGATCCTGGTGGTTTATGGGCCGCCAGCTGCTGTGTGGAGGACACCGTTCCCTCATCCTTTTCCAGTGCCAGGATATTCCGGTTGTTGATTCCTACCAGCCTGGCCCCCAGGGCTTCAGCCAATAGCAGTTCTTCTTCGTTATGAGCTTCCACCAGAGGCTCCAGGCCGATTTGCAGGGCTTCCCGATAAAATTCCTTCAGAATATCCTCTTCCAGCATGGAGCAGATCAGGAGAATGGCCGAAGCGCCTGCCTCTTTTGTCTGGTATAGATCCTCTTTCCCTTTGATGAAGTCCTTCCGAAGGACAGGAAGACCGGTCTCCCTGACGATATCTTCCAGAAGCCGGAGGGATCCACCAAAATGGACCGATTCCGTGACCACGGAGAGAACCGGGGCCCCCGCCTTTGCTAAGATCATAGCCACCTCTACCGGATCTCGGCCCTGCAGCAGATCCCCTTCCTTCGGAGACCTGCATTTTATATCGGGTATCACCGGGTAGTATCCCTGCTCTCCCCTTTTTTTCAATGCTTCAATAAACCGGTCCATGGCTACACCAGAAAGCTATTGGACATCTCACACAGCTGATTCAGTTTTTCCTGGGCTTTGCCATCATCGATCAGCTGGTTGGCCAGAGCAATGCCTTCCGAAAAATCAGCAGCTTTTCCGCCAACGATCAGGGCGCCAGCTGCATTGAGAACGATGGCGTTTCGTCTTGGACCAGTAATTTCTCCGGCAAAGACCCCACGAATCGTTTCCGCGTTTTCTTCCGGTGTTCCCGTCTTGATTTCTTCCAGGGTGCATCGTTCCAGCCCGAAGTCCTCCGGTTCGATTTCGAAGGTCCGGATTTCTCCGTTCTTAAGTTCATTGATCCTGGTTTTCCCGATGAGAGAGATTTCATCCAGCCCATCCAGACCATGAACGAACATGGCATTGGTATAGCCCAGCTCTTTCGCCACATAAGCGACCGTATCCAGAAGCTCCGGCTTGTAGACCCCCAAAAGATGCCTGGGCGCAAAAGCCGGATTGATCAGGGGACCGATGATGCTGTAAAAGATGGTCTTGATCCCCAGTTCCGCTTCCGCCGGCAGCACCTTACACATGACCGGGTGGAAAAGAGGGGCGTAAATGAAGGCGATGCCTATTTCCTCGATCAGCTGCTCCGCCTGCTTCGAAGTCAGGTTGATGTTGACTCCCAGGGCTTCCAGGACATCGGCGCTTCCCGACAAGCTGGCGATGGAACGGCTTCCGTGCTTGGCAATGGGGATTCCCGCAGCGGCAGCCACGATAGCCGTCGCGGTAGAGATATTAAAGGTACTGAGGCCTCCGCCGGTGCCGCAGGTATCCATCAAATCCTGGGATACCCGGGGTTTCAGTGGTACGCAGTTTTCCCGCATAGCCTTAGCAATGTAGGAAATCTCTTCCAGGGAGGTTCCTTTCATCAGCAGGGCTACCTGAAAGGCCCCGATTTGAACATCGCTGACCTCTTCATTGTTGATGGACCGGATCAAGTCAAAGATTTCTTTTTCCGACAGATCCTGATGGGATGTGGTTTTACTTAATATATTCTTATACATGCTGATTTCCTCCATTTACACTTTCATCATCCTTGTTTTCCGGATGGCGGATGGCCGCCTTCATTTCCCGGATATAGTCGGATACCGGTTTGACAGCATCCCCGCCGTACTGTTCTACGATTTTGACGATGGCGCTGCCCACGATTACTCCGTCGGCCAGAGAAGCCATCCTACCGGCCTGCTCCGGGGTGGATATGCCAAAGCCGATGGCACAGGGAACGGATGTAGCGCTGCGGACCTTGTTGATCATCTCCCCGATGTTTCCCCCAAGCTCTGAACGGACGCCGGTAACCCCAAGAGAAGAGACACAGTAGACGAATCCCTTGGCCTCTTTGGCAATCATGGCAATCCGATCATCCGAGGTGGGAGATACCATGGAAATGAGGTCTACCCCATAGGTCCTGCATAGTTCTTCCAGCTCCCCCTTTTCCTCAAAAGGCATGTCCGGCACGATGATCCCGTCCAGGCTGCATTCCCGGCACCCCTTTAAGAAGGGTTCCTTCCCATAGGTATAGACTGGATTCAGGTAGGTCATGAAGAGCAAGGGAACTTGGGTTTTTTCACGGAGCCTCTTCACCATGTCAAAGAGCTTATCCGTGGTGCAGCCCGCAAGGAGGGCCCGCTCATCCGCCGCCTGGATTACCGGTCCTTCGGCGATGGGATCGGAAAAAGGTATGCCGATTTCAATCACATCCGCTCCGGCTTCTGCCATGGCGAGGATCAGCTTTTCCGAAGTTTCCATATCCGGATCTCCTCCGGTGATAAAGGCGACAAAGGCCTTTTCTTTAAATGCGTCCTCGATCCTACTCATGCAGATCCACCCCCTTGTATCTGGCAATGGCTGCCACATCCTTGTCTCCCCGGCCGGAAAGATTAACGACCAGGATCTGATCCTTGCCCAGAACCGGTGCCAGCTTCATGGCATGGGCCACGGCATGGGCGCTTTCGATGGCGGGAATGATTCCTTCCGTCTTCGACAGATATTCAAAGGCCGCCACCGCTTCCCCGTCGGTGACCGGCACATATTCCGCTCTTCCCAGGTCTGCCAGATGGGCATGCTCCGGTCCGATGCCGGGATAGTCCAGCCCTGCCGAAATGGAGTAGACTGGGGCGATCTGACCGTATTCATCCTGGCAGAAGTAGGATTTCATCCCGTGGAAGACGCCGACGCTGCCGTTGGCCATGGTGGCTGCATTTTTCGGATGATCTACCCCAAGTCCGGCGGCTTCGCAGCCGATCAGCCGGACGGAAGGATCTTCGATAAATTCATAGAAGGCACCCATGGCATTGCTTCCCCCGCCCACACAGGCCAGGATACCATCCGGCAGCCGGCCTTCCTTTTCCATCATCTGTGCTTTGATTTCCCTGCCGATGACCTTCTGAAAGTCCCGGACGATGGTGGGAAAGGGGTGGGGGCCCATGACTGAGCCCAGCACATACAGGGTATCATCCATCCGGCTGACCCATTCCCGCATGGTTTCATTGACCGCGTCCTTTAAGGTCATAGTGCCGCTGGTCACTGGGTGAACGGTGGCGCCCAATAGTTCCATCCGGTACACATTGAGGGCCTGCCGCTCCGTGTCTTCCTTTCCCATGAAGATTTCACATTCCATGTCCATCAGGGCTGCGGCCGTGGCCGTGGCCACTCCGTGCTGACCGGCTCCCGTCTCTGCGATGACCCGGGTTTTTCCCATCTTTTTCGCCAGCAGTACCTGTCCAAGCACGTTATTGATTTTATGAGATCCGGTATGGTTCAGATCTTCTCTTTTCAGATAGATTTTAGCCCCACCCAGATCCCTGGTCATTTTCTCTGCATAATAAAGCCGGGAAGGCCTTCCCGCATATTCACGGAGGAGGAAGTCCAGTTCTGCCATAAAATCCGGATCCTGCTTGTATCGGTCATAGGCCTGTTCCAGCTCTAAGACCGCATTCATCAGGGTTTCCGGTACGTACTGCCCCCCATAGTTTCCAAATCTTCCTTTTTTCACCTGTTTCCCTCTTTTCTTTCTGCTTGCTTTCGAAAAGGGTTTCTCTGCACCAATATGGAATCCGGCGTACAAAAAAACACTTATCCTCTGTACAAGGACAAGTGTTAACCTGCGGTACCACCTTGTTTAACGGGAAAATCCCGTTCTCTCTGCAGAGTGCCATCACACCCTTCGCCCTTTACGCAGGCTATACGTCTCTGCTACTTGGGACTGCTCCCGTTCACATCGCCCTCAGAGGCCCATTTATCTGCGACTGCATCTACCCGGCTCTCACCACCCCGGACTCGCTTGGAGATCGTTTGACAGTTTTACTCCCTCTTCAACGGTTTGTTTTATGATTTTCATCATCATACTAATAAATTTTAGGGATGTCAATAGTATTTTTTCTCTTTTTTTGTAGATTCGCACAAAAAAGAGGCGCCTAAGCGCCCCTTCATCGTTTATAGAACATCCTTCATTAGATAAACAGACTCATATCCGATTCTTCGGCATTGGCCAGCATGGCGGCTGCTCCACCCTGCTTCACGCCGGGAATCAGTTCTTCTTCCTTGATGCCCATCAGGTCCATGCTCATGGAGCAGGCTACGATTTCGACCCCGTTTTCCATGGCCATCTTGATCAGATCCTCCAGGCTGTCCACGTTCTTTTTCTTCATGATTCCCTTAATCATGGCAGCCCCCATTCCTCCCATATTCATGTTGGAAAGCTTGAGCTTTGAAGCGCCTCGGGGCATCATGGCGCCAAACATCTTAGCGATGAAGTCTTTCTGAACCGAAACCTTCTCCGGTTTTCGCAGGACATTCAGTCCCCAGAAGGTGGCGAAGATGCTTACCTGACGGCCCATGGCCGCAGCAGCGTTGGCAATGATGAAGGTGGCAATCGCTTTATCCAGATCTCCGGAAAAGAGGATGATGTTCTTCTTATCGCAGGGAGCTGAACCGGCGGTTCCGCACTGACTGCCGGAAACGTGCTGGGCTCCTGATTTTTTGATGGTCGCAACAGATACACCCTTGTTCTGGGTCCGGTCAATAAAGACGTTGCCGGTTCTTCTGCAGTAGCCTTCAATGTCGGAGGCAAAAGCCGGATCCGTGGTGGAAATCTCGATCAGATCCCCTTCCTTGGCTTCATTTACAGCCTTGGAAAGCTTTACAATAGGGCCCGGGCACTGGAGGCCGCAGGCATTGATCTTGATCAATTCACCGCTGCTCAGTCCGCCTTGTTGAAGGGACACCTCATCGTGGTGCAAAGGTCTTTGGGTATCTGCGTCCACGACGTCAACTTCCTCATGACTATTGACAACGGAATCGTACAGCCGGTAACCGCCGGACAGGTTGTAGGCGTCGAATCCATTCTGAGAAAGGATTCGGGCAGCCACATAGCCACGAAGACCGATCTGGCAGGTTACATAAACCGGCTTGGTTTTATCCAGTTCCCCTAGCCTGCCCCGGAGCTCGTCCAGGGGAATGTTGATGTATCCGGGAATGCTGCCAGCTTCGACTTCCAGGTCGGTACGGGTATCCAGCAGGGTCACGCTGCCATCTCGGGGCAGGGTTTCCACGTCGTGCCAGTGATAATTCTTCACTTTACCGGTCAGGATGTTCTCAATGGAGTATCCGACCATGTTCACCGGGTCTTTGGCGGAGGAGTAAGGCGGCGCATAGGCCAGTTCCAGTTCCGTCAGATCATAAGCAGTCATGCCGGCCCGGATGGCTGTGGCTAAAACGTCGCAGCGTTTGTCGACTCCGTCGTAACCGACGATCTGAGCTCCGAGAATTTTACCGGTGGACTTTTCATAAATAGTCTTGACCGACATGTTTACTGCACCGGGATAGTAGCCGGCATGGGAAGCACTGTAGGTGAACTGCTTTTCATAGTCCAGCCCCAGTCTCTTGGCCGTCTTTTCGTTGATGCCGGTGGTAGCTACCGTCAGGTCAAAGGCCTTCAGAATGGAGCTGCCCTGGGTGTTCTTATATTTACTGGGAATTCCGCAGACATTGTCGGCGGCGATTCTTCCCTGCTTGTTAGCCGGGCCTGCCAGGGGAACCATGACCTTCTGACCGGTTACAAAGTCTACTACTTCTACTGCATCTCCCACCGCGTAGATATTCGGATCGGACGTCAGCATATGTTCGTTGGTGATGATGCCCCCACGCTCGTTGACCGCCAGTCCCGCTTCTTTTGCAATGGAGCTTTCCGGCCGGACACCGATAGCCATGATCATCATGTCCGTCTCAATCTTCCCCTTGCTGGTGGTGATTTCCAGCCCGTCTCCAGCGTGATCGATGGCGCTGACTCCTTCTTCCAGGAGCAGGGTTACCCCCAGGGATCTCATATGGTTGTGAACCTCTGCGGCCATATCATAGTCCAGAGGCCCAATGACCTGATTGGCCATTTCGACTAATGTAACTTTAACACCACGGTCCCGGAGGTTTTCAGCAGTTTCAATTCCGATGAATCCCCCTCCTACTACAACAGCACTCTTGGGTTTTTTATAATCCACGTAGTCTTTGATTCTATAGGTATCGGGAATATTTCGCAAAGTAAAGACCTTGTCGGAATCAGCGGCATTGCCTCCCATTTTCGGTTTGATGGGCTCCGCACCCGGGGAAAGGATCAGCTTGTCATAGCTTTCCTTGTATTCTCCCTGCCGGCTTCTCACCAGAACGGTTTTTTCTGACGGGTCGATGGACACCACTTCGCTGCCGATCCGAACGTCCACATTAAACCGGGCGTTGAAGCTTTCCGGTGTCTGCAAGGTCAGGGCTTCCTTGTCTGTGATGGTTTCTCCGATATAATAGGGAAGTCCGCAGTTGGCGAAGGAAATGTAATCGCCTCGTTCGAACATGATGATTTCTGCCTGTTCATCCAGTCTTCTCAATCGGGCTGCGGCAGATGCTCCGCCGGCAACGCCTCCAACAATCAATACTTTCATCTTTATTCCTCCTGAATTTCATAAAAGGGCTTTCAACATGGTTAATTATATAACAGTCAAAATCTAATTACTGTGATAATGTCACACTGAGGTTTATAAAGATTGAGCCACCAGCAGGGCTGCCGTTTTCAGGGCAGGAACTTCCAGAGAAAACCGGTTTTCTTCTGCCGGATTCGAATCGGTCTCATCCGCCGAAAGCTGTCGGACCGGCAGCTGATGGAACAGTTCCCGGCCTTCTGTCTTCCCCTCCAGGCTTGACTTCAGCATCAGGGTTTCCGGGTGGGAGGGATGAGTATTCATGGCAATCCACAGTTCCCGGTCCTCCAGGGAATAGCAGAGGATCAGGCAGAAGTCGCCGTCTTGGATCACCCGGGGCCGCTGCCACAAAAAATCCGAAAACTCCGACTGGCGGAGGCCGGTGATCCGCTGGTACCAGGAGAGGATCTCCTGGTCCTCCCTTCCCCAGGGGAAGGGACGGCGATTGTCCGGGTCCGGGCCCCCTTCCAGGCCGGCTTCGTCCCCATAATAAATAGATGGGACGCCGGGGAGAGCCATCTGGAAAGCCGCCAGCATCATCAGCCTTTCCCGGGCCAGCTGGAAATTCCCCTGATCCAGAAGGGTCAGGATTCGGGACTTGTCGTGACTGCCGATCAGGTTCATGGCGGACAAAATGGCCGGCAAGGGGTAATTTTCATAGAGGCTCATCAGGATATCCCCTGCTTCTGCAGATGAAATGCTGTTCAGAGAAAAGTCCAGCAGCGCCTGATAGAGGGGATAGTTCATCACCGAGTGGAGCTGATCTCCTTCCAGGTAATTACGGAGCTGGCCGTAGGTCACCTTATTGGTGGCATCCTCCCAGACCTCCCCGATCAGGATTCCTTCCGGGTCCTCCTCTTCGATGGCCTTCCGGATTCCCCGGATAAAGTCTTCCGGCAGTTCGTCGGCTACATCCAGACGAAAGCCTTTGACGCCCCGTCTCATCCAGGTGCGGATGACACTGTTTTCCCCTTCATAGATAAACTCCCGGTAGCTCTTATCCATTTCCCGGACGTTGGGCAGGTCGGTGACCCCCCACCAGCACTGGTATTCTTCCGGGTAATTGGTGAAGGTGTACCAGGGGAAATAGGGGGATTCGGGGCTGTTGTAGGCTCCGGGCTCCGGGTAAGTTCCTTTTTTGTTGAAGTAACGGCTGTCTGCCCCCGTATGGCTGAAAACCCCGTCCAGGATAATGGCAATGCCCCGCTTCCCCGCTTCCAGGATCAGCCGGTTAAAATCCTCCAGGGTTCCCAGAACTCCGTCGATTTCCAGATAATCCCCCGTGTCATACCGGTGGGGACTGGCCGCTTCAAAAATGGGATTGAGGTAGAGAACCCCCACTCCCAAACTTTTCAGATGATCCAGCCGGCTGGTGATACCCAGAAGATTGCCGCCGAAAAACCCCCAGTTCAGGATGTTTCCGTTCTTATCCTTATGGTAAAAAGGCAGGTTTTCCCAAGTGGCATAGACAAAGGAATCCTTCTTCGGGCTGTTGATCTGGCCACCTGGATTGCCGTTGCAGAAGCTGTCGGGAAAAATCTGGTACATGATTCGGTTCTGAAACCAGAGGGGCACCCGAAATCGGTCATGGACCGTAATCTGAAAAGAGGGAGGGCGGGTAGCATAAACCACCCCTTCCCCTCCCCGGTTTTTTACGTTGTTTCCCAGATACCACACTTCATGACCCTGCTGCAGGATAAAGTAATACCAGACATGGCCCGGCGTTTCCGGCATGACCATGCTGAATTCGTAGAATCCGCCCCTCAGCTTCTTCATTCGGAAGATTTTCTCTTCGTCCTCCAGCCACAGGCGAATCTCCGCCTCTCCCTGAAAGTCCTCATCCGTTTCCAGCCGAAGGGTCACCGGTTCATTGCAGCCCAAAGCCCCAAAGGGCTCCCGATACTTACTGCTTCGGGTATCGTGTAATATCTTCATAGAGATTTTTGTACTCCTCTGCTGATTTTTTCCAGCTGAAATCCGTCCCTGCAGCATTCCGCTTCAGCTGCCGCCACAGGTGGGGATCGTTGTAATAAACGTTGAGAGCCCTCTTGATGGTAAAAAGGAATTCGTGGGCATTGATGTTGGAAAAGGTGAATCCGGTTCCTTCCCCCGTATATTGATTGAAGGGAACCACCGTATCGATCAGTCCTCCCGTTTCCCGGACCACCGGCAGGGTACCATATTCCATGGCCATCATCTGAGAAATGCCGCAAGGCTCAAAGATGGAGGGCATCAGGAACAGATCCGCTCCCATATAAAGCTGCCGGGCCAGTTCTTCCTCAAAGCCGATAAATGCCTTGACCTTGCTGGGGTATTTTCCTTCAAAATGGCGGAGCATGTTTTCATATTCCGGTTCCCCGGCTCCCAGGAACACCAGCTGCACATCCTCTGTTACCAGTTCGTCCATGATGTGGGCCACCAGGTCCAGCCCCTTCTGGGCGGTCAGCCTGGAAACCATGGTGATCAGGGGCACATTCTCCCGCTTTTCCAGTCCCATTCGTTCCTGGATCTGTTTCTTTACAGCACCCTTATCACAATCCCGGTGCTCATAATGGATGCCGTTCAATATGCCCTTTACTTCCCTCGGGAGAGAAGCAATGACCCCCTCCAGTCCCTCTCCGTAAAAATGATCCCGGATCTCCTTGCTGTAGGTGGGGCTCACGGTGGATACCCGGTCCGCAGCCAGGATCCCGGCCTTCATGTAATTGATCTGATCTTTGAATTCCAGGGTGTGCCAGGCATCCAGATTGCCGTACAGCCCCAGCAGATCCCCGAACCAGTATTTGTTGAAAATCCCCTGATACTTGATGTTGTGGATGGTGAACAGGGACCTGGTCTTGCCCAGAACGGGAGAGTCCCGATACATTTCCCGAAGGAACAGGGGTATCAGCCCCGTATGCCAGTCGTTGCAGTGGATGACCCGGGGGCAGTCCTCGCCCAGCCTCTCGGCGAAGAGCAGAACCGCTTTGGAAAAGAAGGCGAAACGCTCGCAGTCGTCATCGTAGCCATAGAGCTCCGGTCGCTTGAAAAAGTATTCGTTGTCCACAAAATAATAGTCGATGCCTTCCAGCTCCAGCTTCAAGACTCCGCAATACAATTTCCGCCAGCCCAGTTCCACTTCGAAAAAGTCCAGCCGCTTCATTTTTTTGACATACTCGGGACGGATTCCGGCGTATTTGGGCAGAATCACGCTGACGGAAACCTCTTCCTGCTTCAGGGCCAAGGGCAGTGATCCCATCACATCCCCCAGGCCTCCGCTTTTGACAAAGGGCTTTGCTTCCGATGCGGCAATCATTACTTTCATCACGATCCTCCTTATTAAAGATCCCTTAACCCAGTATCAATGCTTAAATCTTTGTCCCCTTGGGGATGTAGAGGGGGGTTTCCCCCTGGGCCTTCAG
>JBLJBD010000160.1:0-2864 GCA_047637815.1 Anaerovoracaceae bacterium | reverse complement strand
GAGCCGTTCTGTGATGTATCCGGAAAAGCAGGTGTCCCCCCGGCCCGTCCGGCCGGAAAGGTTTCGGGCCTTGATGGGGCAGGTGAAGATTTCCTTGCCGTCGTAAATCAGGATTTCTGTATTGTGGCTGATCATGATCTCTTTGGCACCCATGGCATACAAAGCTTTGGCGGCTTCAACCCGGTCGGAATAACCGGTAAGGATCTCTGCTTCCGCTGCATCGGTTTTGAGGAAATCAATGTCCGGCATGTATTCCAGCTTGTCTTCCCAATCGTAGAAATTCATGGTCTTGTCCGGCTCAATGTGACGGAGGAGGCACTGAACGTCAACGGCTACCTTTCCCTTCGGCTTCATGGCCCGGAACAGTTCCCCGTGAAAGTCCCCGTAAGTCAGCCCGGCAAAATGGTAGATTTGGGTATCCACCTCTGGTATTTCTTCCAGCAGGAAGGAATCGCACCGGCCCATGGACACGCATTCCCGCCGCTCCTTGTCCGGAGTGAAATAGGTATTTCGGATGGAGGTGGTTTCTTTGGAAGGCTTCCAAAAGAGATCGGCCTGGCAGCCCTGAAAGGCTTCCTCGACTTTGACATCGGCAGGATTGAACTTGGTGAACAGGGCCGTCCGGTTTCCGCTGTTTGCAGCGGCAAATCCGGAAGCGATGATGGCACCGCCTACTTCTTTTCTCTCATTTCCCAAATGGTCAATGTTGTGGTCCAGGGATACCGGACCGATGACCAGCGTATCATACTTCTTCATCATGTGAACCCCTTTTCTTTTCAGGTACTGCTTCGTTTTACCAGCCGGGTGCTGAGGCAGATCCGCCTGTTTTCTACCGGCTTTCCGTTGATGATCCGGTCCAGGGCGATGACGCTCAGGGAGCCCATCTGCTGGGTGTCGATGTGGATGCTGGTCAGCTCCGGTTCGATGACAGTGCAGAGGTTGCTGTTGTCAAATCCAACCACGGCCAGATCCCTTGGAACCCCAAGCCCCTTTCGGAGAGCCGCCTTGACGGCCCCTACGCCAATGACATCGTTCATGCAAAAGATGGCATCCGGTGGTTCCGGCAGCGCCAGAAGCCGGCCGGCTTTTTCCATGGCCTCCGGGATGACCGCTTCCGTGTTTTCCAGGTATTCCTCCCGGACGGTCAGCCCGTGCTTTTCCATGGTATCCAGAAAAGCCTGGCGCCGGATGGTGGTGATATAGGAGAAGAGGTTTCCTGATAAGAGGGCGATTCTTTTCCGTCCTCCTTCAATCAGGTGCTCTACAGCCTGAACCGTTCCCTGGTAGTCATCTGCTGTGACAGAGGGGAGATCGTATTTATCCGAAACGCTGTTGACCAGCACAATGGGAGCGCCCCGGTGGTAGAGCCGGTCCAGAAGCTGCTCCTGGCATTTACCGGCCAGAATCACCCCATCAACGCTTTTATTCTTGATCAGCTGGGTAGTCTCCCCGGAGAAAGCCCGGGAGGAGGCTACGTAGACATTGTATCCCAGTTTTTCAGCTTCCTCCCGTACGGATTCGGAGATGGCCGCATAGAAGGGGTTAAGGTGGACCGGAAAATGCTGTTCATCCACCACAAAGGCAATGGTATGGTTCCGTTGTTTGACCATGGCCCGGGCGATGGTATTGGGGGAATATTTATAGTACTCCGCCGCTTCCCGGACCCGGCTCAGGGTGTCGGGGTTGACCGCCGTGGGATTGTTAAAGGCTCTGGAAACGGTGGTAATGGAGCACCCGGCTCTCCGGGCTACTTCCTTGATGGTAGCTGCCACTTTTTACCTCACTGACCTATAGGGATCCTTGGCCGGATTCCCCTAAGATTTATCGGGTATTGGTTCGCTTAAAGTTCCTTCGGATATAACCGAAGGCCAGGATCAGTACCAGAATGGTCATGATGACCGATGCGGAGGAACCCAGTCCCACCTGGAGCATCTTGACGCCGTACTGATAAATATATTGGGTAATGGTCGCCGTCGTGTTGGAGGGGCCTCCCTTGGTCAGGATGTTGACCTTATCGAAGAGCCGGAAGGTATCGATGACCCGGAGCAGGACCACCATGATGACGTTGACCGTAATATTCGGAATCGTAATGTGAACGAACTGCTTCCAGGACCCTGCCCCGTCAATGGCGGCGGCTTCATATTGTCCCGAAGGGATCGACTGGAGGGCCGCATAGAGCAGGAGGAAGGCAAAGGGCGTATACTGCCAGATGTCGATGACCAAAATGGCGTAGAAAGCCGTGTTCACGTCCATCAGCCAGTTCACCGGAGCCAGGCCGAACATTTCCAGAAGGTTGTTCAGCAGTCCGTAGTTGTTGGACAGCATGATCTGCCAGATCAGGGCCACCGTAACCGGCGGCAGGAGCATGGGCAGCAAGGTGGTGGTACGAATCAGCTTCTGCTGCTTCATGACGCTGTTGATCAGTACCGCCATAGCAAGGCCGATAGCCACCTCAAAGAGAACGGCAAGAATCGTAAATTTCAGGGTATTCCAAAGGGCCTGCCTGAAATAGGGATCGTTGATGATCTTCGTATAATTGGCAAAGCCTACGAACTCAGGAGCCGATGTGCTCAGGTAATAGTAATCCGTCATGCTGTACCAAATGACAAATCCCAGGGGGAATATGCTCAAGGCGGTCAAGATCAGCATGGTGGGCGAGCTCATGATGTAGGCATATAGTGTATTGTTGTTTTTCACGTTCCTTACCCCTTTTACTTGTTGATTGCTGTTTTCCCCCGGAGGGGAAGCTGCCGGGCCAGGACAAAGCCCGGCAGCCGGATATTTGTTGATCCTTCAGCGAAGGGAATCCTTATTTCATGATTCCTTCAATGGCTGTCTGAGAGTCAGCCAGAGCCTGTTCGACG
>JBLJBD010000159.1:0-2458 GCA_047637815.1 Anaerovoracaceae bacterium | reverse complement strand
CCCGACCGACAGATTCGAAGTCTGCGACTCTATCCACTGAGCTAACGCCCCTAATCGATTCAGCTTTTTTATAATACCAAAGTTTCCTGATAAATGCAAGTGGAAAATTAGCTTTTATTGAAATTTACATTCCCTTCAAGTCTAAAAAATAGTATAATAATGAAGTCAGAGTTGTTTAAATACAGGGGGACACCATGAAAAACAGTAAATCCATTAATAATAGATATATAGCCTTTATCCTTACTTTTGCTTTGCTGATTACCGGATTTGGATCGGTACCTTTGGTCTACGGTAATACGGGATCGGCAATCCTGCCGGGAAACCAACCGGCCTTTACTCCGGATGAAATCAGCCGGGGGCTGGACTTTTGCCGTCAGTATCCGGTGACGGTGAATCTCCAGGGACAGCAGGTGGCAACAAAAGGATCGGAGGTGCCTCCGGTCATCATCGGCGAGAGAACGCTGATTCCGGCCCGGGCATTTTTTGAAACCCTGGGGGCCCAGGTTTCCTGGGATGACGGATCCCGTACGGTTAGCATCGTGGAAGGGAAAACGACGATTGAGCTCATCATTGACAGTACCATCACCCTGGTCAATGGAAAGGAGAAACTGCTGGAGGTGCCGGCCATGATCATTGATCACGATGGAGACGGTTTCGGCAGCACCATGCTTCCTCTCCGATTTGTCAGCGAAGGCTTGGGCTACAAAGTGTCTTGGGCGGAAGATACCCGGACGGCAACGGTAGCAAAAGAAGACCCGGTATATGAAGGGTCGGATACACCCCAGTTGGATACCCCCTTTGGAGAATTGGCGGTTCTCAACACCAATGCCCGGGAAAAACTGGTGATCATCGATCTGGGCCACGGAGGACGGGATACGGGCGCTATAGCCCTGGAGGATCAACCTGGACAAGTCTATGAAAAAGACATCAACCTTCAGGTTGGCCTGAAGCTGAAGGAGTACCTGGACCTGGCCGGATTCCGATACCTCTTTACCAGAGAGGACGACAGCAGCCTGACGCTTCTGGAACGACCTGCTTTTGCCAATGAAAACAAGGGAGACATCTTCGTCTCCATTCACAATAATTCTTCTGAGAAGGCAGCCCCGAAAGGAACGGAAGTCTATTACTACAGCAAGACTTATCAGGATGAGGCCCAGCAGGAAGAGTCAGATGGAACAAGCCCATCCGGACTGAATTCTGTAACAGATTCCGGTGTGGAGAACGTCACGGATGCTGCTTTGGCCCTTTTACCCAAGCTGGATGAAAAAGACCGATACGGCATCTACAGCAAGGATATAGCCAGGGCCGTCCAGACGGAAATGGTACGGATGCTGGGCACGGATAACCGGGGAGCCAAGGAAGGCCCCAAACTGGCCGTTCTCAACAAGACCAGCATGCCGGCCATTATCGTGGAGGGAGCATTCCTTTCCAATCCGGAGGATTATCAGCGGATCATCGCGGCGGATTATGCCGACAAATATGCCTTTGCCGTGGTGAATGGCCTGGTGAAAGCCATGAACGAAGCCTTTTAGGCCAGGTGTGCAACAAGATGGAATCCTGTGACAGGAAAGGGCTCTTAAGAAAGGATAAACTAGAAGTTGGAATTATTGATCTTATACCTGGGGCTGGCCTTTGTCGGCTACCTGGTAGGAAATAAGTGGATGCCCCGGGGCCAAAAATCTCCCTGGGTGACCCGGATCCAGATGGCGGCGGTGGTGATTTTGATCTTCACGATGGGGGCACGGATCGGGGCGGATAAGACCATCGCAGCCTCCCTTGGATCCATCGGATGGAACTCCCTGATTCTTACGTTGTTTACCATGACCGGCAGTGTCCTGGCGGTCTTTTTATTGCGGAACCTTCTGGGAAGGGATAAAAGGGGGATGAAGAAGAATTGACCAGAATCATCCTGTTTTCTGTGGCAGCCGGCATGGTGTCCGGGTATGCTTTTCTTCCCGGCTGGTATCTCGATATTTCTGAACCGGTGATGATCGTGGGTTTATCAGTTCTCCTTTTTTTCGTAGGGGTAGAACTGGGGATGGAAGGCTCCGCGGTGACCATGCTGAAAAAAGCCGGATTCAAGGTCCTTCTTTATCCGGTGGCCATCATCCTTGGTACTCTGACCTTTGCTGCCCTTTCAGCCCTGTTTCTTCCGGTAACGGCCCGGGAGGCAATGGCGGTGGGATCTGGATTTGGCTGGTATACCCTGGCTCCGGTGATGCTCATGGAGGTTTCTTCGGAGATCAGTGCCATGTCTTTCATGCACAATGTGATGCGTGAGTTTCTGGGGCTGCTTCTGATACCCCTGGTCGCCCGTTTTGTGGGCCACATCGAGACGGTCAGCCTGCCGGGAGTAGCGGCGATGGATATCTTCCTGCCTATCGTGGAAAAAGCCACCAGCAAGGATATTTTGGTCTATTCCTTTGTGACCGGGCTGGTGATGGCCGTGGCAGTTCCG
>JBLJBD010000158.1:0-4228 GCA_047637815.1 Anaerovoracaceae bacterium | reverse complement strand
CCGCAGACTCTTTCTATGACATATACCATTTCGGTATATTCCTTTTTTTCCACCAGCTTTTCCAGACCCCGATGAATGAATCCGATGGAGGGGATTGCCTCCACAACGGTTTCGTCTTCGATTACCAGGTCCAGATGGATGGGCTCCGGCAGTACCGGATGCTGTGGTCCGAAAGGAATTATCGTTCGTTTACCCATTGTCTCACTCTCCCTTTCCTATTTCTTCGGATTCCATGGTGTAGGTTCGGAAACCTTGAAGAAATGACCACCATAGTTGAGGGCCATGTGTTTGATCTTCACCCCGAATAAATCCTGCATTTCGTTTTCGTAAATGAACGCCGCCCAGTATATACCGGTTACGCTCATGATTTCTTCCTCTTCCGGAATGGTCAGCTTCAGGTTCAGGAGGCTGTGATCCTTATCCATGGAGTAAATGATTTCAAATCCTTCGGACACCTTGGTGGCACAGATCTGTCCCAGACGATAACCGTCCGCTTTCAGGTCCGTCAGCTTTTCAACCAGCTCAGAAGAAGCAACGGGAACGAAATTCTTTCCATTGATGATATTCTGTTTCATTATGCTTCCTCCTTCATTTCCGTTTCAGTGGCTGCCTCTTCGGCTGCCGGGGCAGGTTCTGCCGGTTTCTTTCCCATAGCGGCTTTCTTTTCTGCCAGGACCCCCAGGCCCTTGACGACTCCGTCAATGATGGCTTCCGGTCTGGCAGCGCATCCGGGAACGTAGACGTCAACCGGAATCACGGTGTCCGTTCCGCCCATAATGTTGTAGCACTCTTTGAAGATGCCGCCGGAGGTGGCGCAGATTCCTACGGCTACTACGACTTTGGGTTCCGGCATCTGCTCATAAATCTGCTTGACGACACTCTTATTCTGTTCGTTAATGGCGCCTGTCACCAGGAACACATCTGCATGCTTCGGGTTTCCGGTATTGATGATTCCGAAACGTTCCACGTCATACATGGGTGTCAGGCATGCCAGTACTTCGATATCGCATCCGTTGCAGCTGGATCCATCGTAATGAATGACCCAGGGGGATTTGGTTACATAAGACATCTTGACACCTCCTTAAAACATGAATCGCAGAACCACCAGATTGATGAAGCCTGCCGTAATAGCGATAACCCAGGATGACTTCAGCGTGAACTGCCACTTCATACGGGCATAGCTGTTGTCGATGAGAACTTCCAGGAAGTAGGCTGCCAGGCACACCACCACGCCGATGGCGATGGAAAGGGGTGTTCCGTTGACAAAGAACAGGAATACAAATCCCAGAAGGAAGATATTTTCGTACCAGTGAGCCACTTCGATCATGGCAAGGGTCTTGCCGGAGAACTCGGTGGTCAGACCTTTGACCAGCTCCTGATGAGCGTGGTGAGACATGCTCAGGTCAAAGGGAGATTTACGGAACTTGATGGTCAGGATGAACATATATCCGATAAAGATTCCAATCAGATAAAGCAACGGCATCTGACCGAAGGTCAGGATATCCGATACCCGGAAGCTGCCGGTGAACATGTAGAAACCAACCGCAGTCATCAGAACCATGGGTTCATAGGCCATGATCTGAAGCAGTTCTCTCTCTGCTCCCACCTGTGCATAGGGGGAGTTGGAGGAAAAGGCTGCCACGATCAGGAATACGCTGGCCAGGGTCAGGGAGAAGATCACCAGCAGCAGGTCTCCGCCGGCAAAGAAGAATCCCCCTGTAATAACGATGAAGATCAGGAAGCACATCACGTAGAAATCCTGAACCTTGTTGACGGTCAGCGGCTCTTTTTCCATCAGCTTCAGCACATCATAGAAGGGCTGAAGGAGGGGGGGACCAACACGGCCCTGCATCCTGGCGCTGACGATTCGGTCCAAACCGGCTAAAATGCCTCCCACCAGGGGAGCGAAGATCAGGTAGGCGATCACCCATAATATCATTGTAGTCATTAGAGCACACCTCCCAGCATCATAGCCATCACCGCGATGATCACAACCGCCGAAGCAATGTTTCCGTATTGGCTCATTTTCACTTCACCAAAGTAGTCTTCCATGTACCAGTTTTTCAAGGATACTTCCTTAGGCTGCTGGAAGGAGTCGGTGAACCTCAGGTCGTCTCCCACGTTGGCACCGGAAAGGTAGATGGGAACGATCTTCTTGTTGGTTTTTCCAAAGAACAGGATCGGCAGCAGAACTACCAGGGCCAGCATGGCGGTCATGATGAACATGTTGCCGGAAAGCAGGCTTGCCGCATCCACTCCTGCAAATACATTGGCCAGGTAGGGAACCAGGATTCCGCTGGATATAATCGGGAAAGCCATGATCGCTATAATCGTCATGCCTGTCAGGGTTCCTAAAACAACCCACTCTTCCTTGTGGACGTGGTCCTGGATATTTTCTCTTCTGGCCATAATGGCGGTCATTTTACCCAGCCACTTGGTCCAGTAGAAGGCGGTTGCTGCACTGCCGAAGCAGATAATGGCCACCAGCAGGATGTTCCCGGAATCGATAAAGGCTGTCATGGCAGCCCATTTGGAAACCAGCATACCCAGGGGAGCCAGGAACATGCCGGAAATGCCGACGATCATGAAAGTAGCCAGCCTTGGCATTCTTCCGAAGAGGCCGTCCATATCTTCAATATCCCGGCTTCCGATGTTGTGTTCAGCCGTACCGACACAAAGGAAGAGGAGGGATTTGGTGATGGCATGGAAAATGACCAGCATGATGGCTGCCCAGACGGCTGCATAGGTGCCGATTCCGGCACAAGCTACGATCAGTCCCAGGTTAGCCACGGTGGAATAAGCCAGTACTCTCTTGGCATTGCTCTGAGAGATGGCCGCGAAAGAAGCGAACAGGAAGGTGATTCCTCCCACCATCATGGTCATGATGCCCGCCATATTCCATCCAAGAACAGGAGAAAGCTTAATAATCAGGAAAACCCCTGCCTTAACCATGGTGGATGAATGGAGCAGGGCTGAAGTTGGCGTAGGGGCTACCATAGCACCCAGCAGCCAACTGCTGAAGGGCATCTGGGCTGCCTTGGTAATACCGGCAAAGGCCAGCAAAGCAGCGGGAAGAACAACGCTGTATCCCATGGTTCCAAAAAGGATCATGGTGCTCAGCTCCAGAGTCTGATAGAAGGTGCCCAGAACAACGATAGCCAGCACAAAGGCCAACCCGCCAACCAGGTTGAAAATCAGGGCCCGGAAGGAATTGTTGATGGCTTCCTGAGTCTTGGTGTATCCGATGAGGAAGAAAGAGCAAAGGGTGGTGATCTCCCAGAAGAAATACAGCCAGACCAGGTTGTTGGAAACCACGATACCGAACATGGCTGCCAGGAAAAGGAACAACAGGAAGAAGAACCAGGGTCTTCTGTCTTTTTCACCATGGTGGTGATGCTGGAAATCCTTCATGTAGGGCAGTGCATACACGCAGATCAGGCTTCCGATGATCCCGATGATCAGGACCATAACAATAGATAAACGGTCGATGTACAGGTTGTTCACCACATGTACACTGTGGCCGGTTGTCAGCTCGAACCAAATCATGATTGGTGTTTGAATGGCTGCAAGCACTGATGCCAGGTATTTTTTGTACTTGATACCCAGTACGATAATGACTACGGCCAGGCAGGCTTCAATCCCCATCATCAGGTAATTTAAAGTCTCGCTGTGGAAGTCGAACATCTCGCCTCCGGAGCCGTAATACTGAATCGCCAGATAGATGGAGCCAGCGCCAATAACAATGGCAGCCAGGCGGACCAGCATATCCCGGATCGCATCAGTCTTGAGAACCAGCAGAGCAACAGCAACAACTAGCGGAAATACGATTAGAAAAAAAATAGTGCCCATTTAATCCTCCTAAATATTTCAATATTGAGCCCAATGGCCCATAGCCATTATACCATTTGTTAAATGAAAAACAAGCCTTTTGTATAAAAAATACATTAAATTTCGAATAAAAAAAACGCTGGAATTTAAACCTTTTCAGGCATTAATCCCAGCGTTCATTGTCAGAATATTTGCTATTTTTTCGGCTTTTTTATGCTGCTTTTTTCGGTTCAACCTTAGCTGCTACGATGGCGCAGATCAGACCGATGACAACGGAGAAAATCGCTGCATAAAGAATGCCGGTAATCATCCCTTCAAAATTGCTGAAGAGACCGGAACCGTATTCTTCCAGGTAATATTCCGGGCCCCAGTCCCCTTCGTACCAGGGAAGCCAGACATA
>JBLJBD010000157.1:0-2594 GCA_047637815.1 Anaerovoracaceae bacterium | reverse complement strand
TTCTTGACCCAGGTCAATTTCTTCTTCAGTCTTCTATGCTAGAATGAAGACAATCAGTAAGTCCGAAAGTGAACTTAACGTCAATTTAGAAGAAAAAGATGAAAGAAGAGGATAAAGACATGGAAACTATGGAAACTATAACAAATTTAAAGACATTGGAGCAGTATGTACCCATCGTAGACCGGGTACATGGAGGAACTCATCCGGTATTTCACGAGGTTCGCAGCCTGTTTGAGGCAATTAACAGCAAAATTAAGGAAGCTGGTTCCGACACGCCTGAACTGACAGAGGAGTTTGCTAAACTCCGGGAAATCACAGGCAACTATACCATTCCCGAGGACGTATGCGAAGCCTATGAAGCGGTTTACCGGATGCTGGGAGAATTGGATAAAGCGTATAACAACTAAGAAGGTGAGCGGTATGCAACGATTTATTTTAAGTAAGAAAAACTGGATAGCATTGATCAGTGGCATGCTGATATTCATCGGATTTGCCAGCGAACTGGGATTTCATCAGGAACCCATCGCGTTTTGGGCGTTTGCAATAGCTTCCCTGATGGGGGTGGCCCCAATAGCAATCCAGGCATACCAAGCCTTAAGGGTGAAGGTGGTCAGCATTGATGTGCTGGTTACCATCGCCGTAATGGGGGCATTCCTGATCAAGAACCTGGAAGAATCGGCCGTGGTCACCTTCCTGTTCCTGTTCGGGGCATACCTGGAACAGCGCACCTTGAACAAGACCCGGTCTGCCATCAAAGAACTGACAGAAATGGCTCCTGTCAGCGCTTTAAAGCAGATGGAAAGCGGAGAATTTGAACAGGTCGAAGTGGATGAGGTAGATGTTGGAGATATTTTGCTGGTCAAGACTGGCGCGAAGGTGCCGGTGGACGGAACAGTCCTGACCGGCGAAGGATATATTAATGAGGCCAGCATTACCGGGGAATCGGTTCCGGTGACCAAGGAGAAGGGATCCGGAGTCTATGCGGGAACCATCCTGGAAAACGGAACGATCCAGATCGTTGCTGACCGGGTAGGGGAAGACACCACCTTCGGCAAGATTATCGAACTGGTAGAAGAAGCCCAGGATTCCAAGTCGGAAGCGGAACGGTTCATTGACCGGTTTTCCAAATATTACACCCCGGGTGTATTGGCACTGGCAATCATCGTCTGGCTGATTTCAAGAGATGTAGAGCTGGCTATCACGATTTTAGTTTTGGGATGCCCGGGAGCATTGGTCATCGGTGTACCGGTGTCCAACGTGGCCGGCATAGGAAATGGAGCCCGCCATGGGGTTTTGCTGAAGGGCAGTGAAGTCATCCATGATTTCAGTAAAGTGGACACCATGGTTTTCGACAAGACCGGCACCTTGACTGCCGGGAATCCGCAAGTGGCGGATAAGGAAGTCTACGGAAATCACGGAGAAGAATTGCTGGGATACCTGGCAAGCATCGAGAAGGAATCGGATCATCCTCTGGCCAAAGCCGTCGTCAACTATCTGGGAGATGTCCCATACTATGAAATTGAAAAGACCGATGTGATCAAAGGAGGCGGCATCGTGGCCCTCATTGACGGACATCGGGTGGCAGTGGGCAATCCGGCCCTGATGGATCAGGAGCAGGTTAACCTAAGCGAAAAAGCCCGGGAAGACATCGCCAGGTTCGAGGCCAACGGAAATTCCCTGGTACTGACTGCCGTGGATGGGGAACTGAAGGTGATTCTTGGGATTCGAGACCAGATTCGCCCCGGTGTAAAAGAAGATTTGAAAAAACTGAAGAAGCTTGGAGTTAAAAACCTGGTGGTTCTTTCCGGAGATAACCAGGGAACGGTAGACCTGGTAGCCCGGGAAATCGGCCTCACAGAAGCCCATGGTCACATGCTGCCGGAGGATAAATCCGCCTACATTCAGGATCTGATCGATAAAGGACATATCGTTGCTTTTGTGGGAGACGGAGTGAACGACAGCCCTTCCCTGGCTCTGGCCCAGATCGGAATCGCCATGGGCAGCGGAACGGATGTGGCCATCGAAACCTCCGATCTGGTATTGATGAACTCCGATTTCAGCCTGTTACCCCACGCCTTGGGACTGACCAAGGCAACGGCCCGCAACATGCTGCAGAACATCATCATCGCCGTGGGAGTCGTCCTGGTCCTGCTGGCCAGCGTATTCCTCAGCGAATGGATGAATATGTCCATCGGTATGCTGGTCCACGAAGCCAGCATCCTGGCAGTTATTTTAAACGGGATGCGGCTCCTGCGATATAAGCTAAAGAAGTAATTAATCAATTTAGTATTCATTTTTCCATAAAGGAGGGAAAACCCATGTTAAAAGCAACCATTCAATTAGAGACCTTAGCTTGCCCGTCCTGCGCCATGAAGATTGAGGGAGCAGCCAAATCCCTGAGCGGGGTGGACAAGGATAGTGTTAAAGTTCTTTTCAATGCCAGCAAGGTCAAATTGGATTTTGATGATTCCCAAATATCCATTAAAGATGTGGAGAAGGCTATCACCACATTGGGCTATGAAGTCATCAAATCCCAGGTGAAATAGGACCGAACCACTGAAAAGAGAGAATCCCCCGTCAGACTAATCCTCTGA
>JBLJBD010000156.1:0-4194 GCA_047637815.1 Anaerovoracaceae bacterium | reverse complement strand
CTGTTGGTTCTGGGTTCCAATGTGGGTGCCACAGACATCGTGGAATATGCCCGTTCCCATGGGGCCATTACAATGGTGGCGGATTACCTTCCGCCAGAAAAGTCTGCAGCCAAGCAAGTAGCTGATGAATATTTTTTGATCAGCACCTCCGATCTGGAAGGCCTTATCAAGCTGGTGGAGGACCAAAAGATCGATGCAGTTCTTTCGGGAATCAGCGACTTTAATGTGCAGAATGCCTTGTTGCTTAGCGAAGGTTGCAAGCTGCCTTTTTACTGCACCAAAGCCCAGTGGGATCTGATCAGCCGAAAGGACCAGTTTCGAGATTTATGCCAAAGATGCGGGGTCCCAAGCCCAGAAACCTATTATGTGGGAGAAAAGATTCCGGATGATTTATTCCCGGACTTTCCTTATCCAGTAGTAGTAAAACCCGTGGATGCCAGTTTGTCCATGGGGGTTTTCATTTGCCATAGCGAGGAGGAAATTCGGGACGCCGAACCGAAAGCTCTGGCAGAATCCAGCGCCGGGAAACTGATTGTGGAAGAATATGCAGCAGGCTACGAGTTTGCCGCTCACTATGCCATTTGCAACGGAGAACCATTTTTGGCCTGTTTGGATAACCGGTATCCGGCTGTGATTAATCATGAATCGGAAACAACCATCCCTATCGCCCGGGTGTATCCCTCTCTTTTTCTGGAAGAATACCAGAGTCAAGTGAATGAATCCATGCTTGCTCTATGCAGAGAAATCGGGATGCAGAACGGGGTTTTATTTATCCAGGGGATCTATAAGGACAAGCACTTTTATATATTTGAGGGGGGACTGCGCTGTGCCGGAGAAGCTCCTTGCCGGTTCATCGGACCAGTCAACGGTGTCAACTTTGTTCATCTCCTGGTGGATCAGGCTCTGCTGGGGAAGGCAGAAAGATATAACGGGAACCTGGAGGATCCTTCCCTGAAAGGCAAATGCTGCGGCATCATTTCCTTTGCCACAAAAGGTGGGAGAGTTTCAGCTATACGGGGGCTGGAAGAAGCCATAGCCAACACCCCCAGCGTGATCAGTCACGAATGCCGCTATCCAGTGGGTGCCGATACCCCTTCCGGAAACACCCTCCGGCAGATACAACTCCGGTTTGTGATGATTTGCGAAAGCCGGGAGCAGATGGCAAAGGACATCCGGTACATCAATGAAACGGTTTCGGTGTTGAACGAGCAGGGGGAAGACATGTGCCTGCGGTTTGACCCGGATCAACTATTTGAACTTTTATAGCTTTCCGGTTGACAGTTCTCCCGGAGATGGATAGAATGAAACTAATCCAATAATGCCTGATTAAAAATCTGAAAGGAGAACAGCGATATGTTATGGAAATGCACAGTATGCGGTTTTCTTCATGAGGGGCCGGATGCTCCGGACAAATGCCCCAAATGCGGAGCTCCCAAAGAAAAGTTCGAAGCCATGGCAGAAGAAGACGCTCAAAAGATTTACATGTCTGACCGAACCAACGATATCCATATGGAAATCATCGAGCTGGCAATGAAAATCAAAGATCTGGCTAAAGAAGGAATCGAAATCAACCTGGATCCTCCGTGTGTAGCCCTGTTCCAGCAGGCCCACGACGAAGCCTGGGTCATCAAGCAGCGATGCAAAGCCGAAATTGCCGGTCACGTAAGCAGAGGCAAGTGGTAAGCGTAAAGGAAACCGCAAATAATTACAAATAAAACCGTTAACAAACAGTCCGCCGACAAATTGTGACAAAATCACGTGCCGGCGGTCTTTTTTTTGGAACTTTTCTTTGACAGAAGCGTCAAAATAGCATAGATTCAAGATAGGGAGGTGTATATTATGAACAACTTCACCAAATCCATTGCCGCAGCATTCAGCGGTTCGGCTAAGGCCTTTTTTTCCTTCCCGGCAGTCATCGGCTGTGCCCTGGGTTTTTCCGTGGTGACCCTGGTCCGTATTTATCTGGACTGGCCCATGCAGGAACCCTATAACTTTTTGTTTAATTGTCTTCACTGGGCACTGGCCCTGGGAGCCATCGCCGGGATGGCTTCGATTACCTGGGTGAGAAGCCGGTATGATACCAACCGGTCCTTCCTATTGGCCAACGGAGGAGCCTTGCTTCTTGCCGTGGTGGCTTTCCTGCTCCTTTATTTCTTCGGAGCCGACAAGGAAGTGGTGCCGGAAATCCGTTACCCCGTGATCTCCGTTCTGGCAGAAGCCAGGATGACGGTAGCTATGGTGGTGGCTTTTCTGCTCTTCATCATTTTTGCCGGATATCCGAAGGAACGGTCCGACTTTGCTAAATCCTTCTTCATGACCCATAAAGCTTTTTTCATTGCCCTGATTTACGGAGTGGTCCTCTTCGGAGGCACTTCCGGAGTAGCCAGGGCTGTCCAGGCTCTCCTGTACAACGATATGAGCAGCAAGGTCTATATGGTCATCGGAACCTTGGCTGGTTTCATTGCCTTTACCATCTTTGTCGGCTACTTCCCCAGCTTCCGAAAGGGGGAGGAGGACGAACACTGGGAAGTGGCTCAGAAGCAGCCAAGATTCATCGAGGTCCTTTTCGGATTCATTATGGTGCCCATTTTGCTGGCTCTGACGGTGGTGCTCCTCCTCTGGGCAGGCAAGACGGCCCTATCCGGTATGGGAGCCTCCTTCATCCTGCTTTCCGGCATCGCTTCTGCTTACGCCGGGTATGGTCTCTGGCTCTATTTCATGGTGACCCATCACGAAACGGGGCTGGCCAAATTTTACCGAAAAGCCTATCCGATAGCAGCCCTTGTCATCCTGGCCTTTGAAGCCTGGGCCCTGGTGGCCCAGCTTGGAAAGACGGGCCTGCAAACGGTAGAATACTGGTTTGCCATCGTCTGGATCGTCATGGTGGGCGCCGCCTTCCTGCTTCTTTTGATGAAGCAGCGGTCCTATCTGATCATCATCCTCATCATCTGCGGATTTGCCGTAGCTTCCGTGTTGCCGGCGGTGGGTTATCACGCCCTGCCCGTATCGGCCCAGACCCAGAGGCTGGAAAACCTGCTGACGGAACAGGGAATGCTGGAAAACAATCAAATATCTCCTGCAGAAGGAGAATTGCCTAAGGAAACCCGGGAAGCCATCACCGACGCCGTCTATTTCCTGGCCTATTCCAGGGACGCCCATCTGCCGGAATGGTTGGATAAAAATATTACCGACGGCACCATCTTCAAGAAACAGCTGGGCTTTGAGCCGATATGGCCCCAGGCTGAGGATCCCTTCGGGGGCGGAGGAGATTACCTGAACATGAACCTGACCTTGCCGGGAGGACCGGTGGACATCGCCGATTATCAGTGGGCCATCAACATGCAGCAGGAATACAGCAAAGTCAATACGCCGGTGCCTCTGATGACAGACCGGGGAACTTACCAGATCCTGTGGCGGATGGAACAGCCTCAAGGCAAGCCGTCCTTTAGGGTGACCCTGGATGAACAGGTGGTGCTGGAAAGCGACATGAACGACTACATCGACCAGCTGACGGAAAAATTCCCGCCGGGTGGTCAGGCCCAGTACAAGCCCACCAGGGATGATATGACCCTGCTCCTGGACTCCCGTGAACTGGAAGCCATGCTGGTATTCCGTTACATCGACATCACGCTGAACGTTCGGGAGGACACCATCAACTACTGGTTCGATCTGGATGCCATCTATCTCCGGGAAAAACCAGTTGAAAATTAAGGGAAAATATGTTAGAATAACCTATAAAAAATAACGCTGAATCCATAAATGGAGCGGGAGAACCAGTCTTTTGGGGTGAATCACAACCAGTTGTGTAGGACTATCTTTTCAGTCCGAATCCGTCAGCTAATCTCGTAAGCGGTGGAAGAGAAACGGCTGGACAGTCGCCATAGGCTGTTCCGTAGTTTGTGTAGTAAAAATCTAACGCCGCAGAAGTTTTTTCTGCGGCATTTTTCTTTAAGACAAGAAGAAAGGGGCATCGTGCATGATTAAAAAAGCGACAGGAGAATTAATGGGATTCCTGAAGTCCAACGGGCACAACAAAGAAGAAGCCGGAAGCGGCAAAACGGATCAGATGATGAAAAAGCTGGCTCAGGACTGCATTGAAAGCAGCCTGATCGATCCGGAGCTGTACCGGAAATATGATGTAAAAAAGGGATTGCGTGACATCAACGGAGTCGGTGTCCTGGCGGGCCTGACCCG
>JBLJBD010000155.1:0-5373 GCA_047637815.1 Anaerovoracaceae bacterium | reverse complement strand
GTAGATTACTACATCAAGAAACTGGAATCGGTCTTTATGGAAGCTACTCCGGCCGAATACGTAGCAGCCATCGTCTTCGAACCGGTTCAGGGAGAAGGCGGTTTTGTTCCTGCTCCCATCGAATGGGTCAAGGCCCTTCGAGCTATCTGCGACAAATATGGTATCATGATGATCACCGACGAAGTACAGACCGGTTGGGCAAGATCCGGAAGAATGTTCGCTTCTGAATATTACAAAGAAGCAGGATGTGCTCCCGACATCATGACCACAGCAAAATCCATGGCCGGCGGACTGCCGATTTCAGCCGTCACCACCAGCGCTGAAATCATGGATAAGGTCACCCCGGGAACCATCGGCGGAACTTACTGCGGAAACCCGGTAGCCTGCGCTTCCGCTCTGAAGGTCATTGAAGTGATGCAGCGGGAAGATTATCCGGGCAGAGCCCTGAAGATCGCTGATAAGTGCATGGCCAAATTCAACGAGTGGAAAGAAAAATATGAAAAGGTCGGAGACGTTCGTGGTACCGGCGCTATGATGGGCGTAGAGTTCGTAAAGGACAAGGCTTCCAAGGAGCCCAATGCTGCCCTGGTCAACGCCATCGTAGACGAAGCCGTGAAGCACGGTCTTCTGCTGGAAAGTGCCGGAACCTTCGGCAACGTCATCCGTTTCCTGTGCCCCCTGTGCGTAACAGACGCCCAGCTGGATGCCGGCCTGGAAATCTACGAAAAAGTATTAGCTCAGCTGCATGACCAGTTCTAGGTCATTATAAAAGCCGAGAACATTGTAAAAACCATAAAAAAAAGGACCCACACAGTCCGCCAGCTTTTCCAGCTGGTGGGGTGCGGGTCCTTTTGAGTTTTCAGGCAGGCTGGGTATTGTCAGAGCCCTCAGGAAAGGGCGATGCCCTTACGGATCAGTTGTTCCCGGATGAGACGGAACGCCGCCTCATCCCTGCAGCCGATCCGATGGAGGTGGATGCCGCCGGTGAGACCGCTTAAAGGCTTGCTTTCTTTTTCCCGCAGCTTTTGGATAAACTGGTCTGCATCCAGGCGGGAATGGATGTCCAGCCCCCCGGATATCTGACCGTAGGTGCTGTGCTCCACGGAAACGTCGATGACAGTGCCGCCGAAATCCACCACCGTATACAGTTCATCCAGCAGGGTATCCTCATCGTGGTGGATGCAGGCCAGGGTTCCGATGTAGCCGAATCTCCGCTCTTCCAGAATGTAGCCGTTGGGGGTTGCCTGAATCTGAGCGCCGCCGGCCCGGAGCAGGGCCACATCCCCAACGATGACCTGCCGGCTTACGTGAAGTTTGGCAGCCAGCACCGATGCGCTGACAGGTCCCTCCGATTCCCGGATCATCCCGATGATTTTTTCCTGTCGCTGCTCCCTGTTTTCTTTGTTCATATTCTCCCCCGTTCCCTATTCTGCCCGGATGGGGCAGTCATCCGTTCTATTATACGGTTCTGACAATCAGATTACAATAGAAATTGACAGGTGTCAAGACATGTGTTAAAATGAGTCCGTTATGAAACGAGTCATCAGTTGATTACAGCTTCAGGAGGAATCATGAAAGAATTTCTGAAAAGAAAAGACATTGAATTTTCGGCAAAGCGATACTTTAACGACGCCTTGTCCGCCATGGCCCTGGGGCTTTTTTCGTCCCTGCTCATCGGGCTGATCATAAAGACTTTGGGGGAACAGACCACGAATCTGATTGGGGATAATCCGGTCTCTGCCTTCCTCATCGAAACCGGAGGCATTGCCATGGGACTCATGGGCCCTGCCATCGGCGTAGCCGTTGCCTGGGGTTTGAAAGCCCCGCCCCTGGTGTTGTTTGCCAGTGTGGTCACCGGCAGCATGGGAGCGGCTCTGGGGGGGCCTGCCGGAGCCTTTTTGGCGGCTGCCATCGGGGCCGAATTCGGCAAAGCGGTATCCAAAGAAACAAAAGTGGATATCCTGGTAACCCCGGCAACCACCCTGATCGCCGGTATGATCAGCGCCAAAGTCTTCGGACCGGCCATCGGTGCCCTGATGACCGGACTGGGAAAAGTAATCATGGCGGCTACAGAACTCCAGCCCTTCCTCTTCGGCATCATCGTTGCTGTGGTGGTGGGTCTGGTTTTGACGGCCCCTATTTCCAGTGCTGCCCTTTGCATCATGCTGGATCTTTCCGGCCTTGCTGCCGGTGCAGCCACCGTCGGCTGTGCTGCTCAGATGATCGGATTTGCGGTGGTCAGTTACAAGGAGAACGGCATCGGCGGCCTGGTGGCCCAGGGACTAGGCACTTCCATGCTGCAGGTTTCCAATATCATCCGGAATCCCTGGATTTTGCTGCCTCCGACCTTGGCGGGTGCCATCATCGGCCCCCTGGCTACGGTGGTATTCAAAATGACCAATATTCCGGTGGGTGCCGGCATGGGTACATCAGGCCTGGTGGGACAGATTGGAACCTTTACGTCCATGGGGTTCAGCCTGCCGGTGCTGATGAAGGTCCTGCTGCTTCACCTTGTCCTGCCGGCCCTGCTGTCCATCCTGATTTATATTCTCCTGAAAAAAGCCGGAAAAATAAAGGAAGGGGACTACAAACTCAACTTATAAACGGGAATACTTGAAAAACCAGTCGAATAGTGGTATGATAACAAGAGCAATTTTTATGAATTGCTCTTTCCTTTTGTTGGAATGAGAGAAATGTGTAAAATACTGATAGAGAAAGAAAAGGAACCCTATGGAACTGGAACTGAAATATGGAATCCCCGATGAGGATACTGCTCTGAAAATCTGGGAGGATGACAGTCTGGCCGCCATGGAAGAGGAGTCTTCCCGAGAGACCCTTTTTATGAAAGCCGCCTATTTTGATACACCGGACCATGTGCTGAGCAGTCGGGACATCACTTTCCGAATCCGCATGGAAGGGGACCGGATTTTCGCTACCCTCAAATGGAGCGGAAAAAGTGAGGGTGCTCTGCATCAGCGGGAAGAAATCAATGTTCCGGTGGATGATGAAGCCTGCTTCCTTTCTCCGGATCCATCCCTGTTCCGGGAAAGTCAGGTGGGCCAGGAAATGATCGGACTTCTGGGAGATCAGTCCCTGGAGAGCATTATCGAAACCCGGTTCCTCCGAAAACGATTCCGCATCGATACAGGGAGCAGCATCATTGAGGTATCCCTGGATAAAGGAGAAATCATCACCGACAAAGGGGACGAGCCTATTTCCGAACTGGAACTGGAGCTTTTTTCCGGTAACCCGGAGGAACTGACTGCCATCGGTACCCGAATCGCGGAAACCTATGGCCTTTTCGGTGTGGAGGAAAGCAAGTACGCCAGGGGCAAAAATCTGCTGCTGAAGGAACTGAGGTAACATGATAAAATATTCGAGAATCGCCATACTGATCATCGTGGATGCAATAACCATTAATCTGGCCTTTATTGCTTCCTTTTTGTTGCGCTTCGACTTCAGTATCAGCAATTCTCAGTTTCAGCTGTTCTTTCCGGTATACGGAGATAATCTAATCCCTATTACCCTGATCTGCATTGCAGCCTTCGGCCTGCTGGGCATCTATACCAGCATGTGGCGCTACGCAGGTACAGAAGAAACTATGAAAATAGTGGCTTCGGCCATCCTTTCCAATCTGCTGGTTCTGGGGTACATTACCATGACCGGTCAGATGATGCCCAGGAGCATCTACCTGATCAGCATCCTGGTCATGGCTGCCGGTGTCAGTTTTACCCGGTTGGCTTACCGATTTCTCCGAAATCTTCGGAACCCGGGTACCTTCAACCTGATTCCCAGATCTTCCGAAGGGATTCCCCTCCTCCGGCGGGATCTGAAGAAGGTCATGGTCATCGGGGCCGGGGACGCAGGGGCTGCCATGATCAAGGAAATCAAATACCATCCGGAGCATGGAAAAAAAGTGGTTGTTGCCATCGACGACGACAAAAGCAAACACGGCCAGCGGATCTCCGGGGTAAAGGTTTTCGGAGGGAAGGAAAAAATCCGTACTGCCGTTCGAAAGTACGGAGTCCATGAAATCATCATCGCTATTCCCAGTGCCAGCCGGAAAGAAATCCAGAGCATCGTAGCCGAGTGCAACAAGACCCGTTGCAAACTCAAGATCCTCCCCAGTCTGATCGATATCATCAGTGAAAAGGTGACGGTCAGTAAACTAAGGGATGTGGACATCGAGGATCTGCTTGGCCGGGAGCCGGTCAACATGAATATCCGGGAAATCAGCGGTTATCTGGAGGGAAGGATCGTGCTGGTCACCGGCGGCGGCGGTTCCATCGGCTCGGAGCTCTGCCGGCAGATCGCCCGGTTCCGCCCCCGGAGGCTGATTGCCCTGGACATTTACGAAAACAGCCTGTTTGAGCTGATCAATGAGATTAAGAAAACCCATCCGGAAATCGAGTTTGAGGGAGTGGTCGGTTCCATCCGGGACCCGGAGCGACTGGACCGGATCTTCCGTCAGTATAAGCCCCATGTGGTATTTCATGCAGCAGCCCACAAGCATGTTCCCCTGATGGAGGACAATGCCTGTGAAGCCCTGCTCAATAATGTGCTGGGCACCAAGAATATGATCGACGTTTCGGAAAAATATGCGGTTTCCAGCTTTGTCATGATTTCCACCGACAAGGCGGTAAACCCCACCAATGTCATGGGAGCCACCAAGCGGATCGCCGAAATGCTGATTCAGGAACGGAGTCGAAATTCTTCCACCAACTTTGTGGCGGTTCGATTCGGTAATGTGCTGGGCAGCAATGGATCGGTCATCCCGATTTTCAGGAAGCAGATTGCGGAGGGTGGTCCGGTGACCGTAACCCATTCGGATATCACCCGTTATTTTATGACCATTCCGGAAGCCGTTCAGTTGGTAATCCAGACGGGAGCCATTGCCAGGGGGGGAGAAATCTTTGTCCTGGACATGGGAGAACCGGTGAAGATCATCGATCTGGCCGAAAATATCATCCGCCTCTCCGGGTATACCCCGTATGAGGACATCGACATTGAAGTCACCGGACTCCGGCCGGGGGAAAAGCTCTACGAAGAGCTGCTTTTAGCGGAAGAAGGCATCGAAAAGACCAACCATGAAAAAATCTATGTGGGCCATCCCTTGGAAGCCACCGCGAAACTGAAGGAGCTGATGGAGGAAAACCGGCTGGAAGAAGCCATCCGGGAATTGTGCCGTAAGGAAGAGGATGATGAGATCCGGAACTGGATCCGGGAAATGGTCCCCGGCTATCAAGCCCGTTGAGCCTCGGCTGATTAAAAGGGGAAAACCCTGGGTATAACAATAAATGGCTGCTAAAGTGGCCATTTTTACTTTACTTTCGGCCAAAAAAAAGATATAATTATGTGCGTTAATGTTCAGAA
>JBLJBD010000154.1:0-6749 GCA_047637815.1 Anaerovoracaceae bacterium | reverse complement strand
CGGCAGCAAGCCTTTGAAGAAATAAGCTTTATCGGGGACTTCCCCCTGTTTTTAGGCAGCGAGACCTACCTGTCCGAATCCCTTCTTTCCAATGAATCCCTCCAGGAACTCTGCCTGGGAGACGGCAACCACCTGCTCCTGGAAATGCCCTATCTCAGCAAATGGGGGACCACCACCTACCGGCTCATTGAACATATCATAGAAAAGTATCAAGTTACCCCCATCATTCCCCACGTGGAACGGTATGAAGCCTCTTCGAAAAACCTGATGGAGATCATGGAACGGCTGGTCAATATGGGATGCCTGCTCCAGTTCAATTTGGAGTCCTTTATCGAAGGCTGGCCAGGCCCCCGGAAGATGCAGAGGATATTCAGTCAAGGCTGGGCGGACTTTCTGGCTTCCGACTGCCACAACCTGACCCGGCGGCCTCCTCTATGGGACCGGGAGGTTTTCAAAAAATCCATCAATGGCATTCCCATGAAAAAAGGCTGGAATATGGCGGATCGGATGGATGAAGTCCTCTTTTAATAGTAAAGTTGATCGGAATTCCAACAATCGGAGCGAAAATAAAAAAGGCTCCCTTTGTTGGAATTTTTTATTGCACTTCAAAGGGGGATGATATATAATGAATGTATTCCAACAATCGGAGCAAAATTTAAAAAAGCTCCTTGCGTTGGATTCGGAGATGGGGACGAAGGACAATGGAGAACAAAATAAAAGCAAAGGATCTTAGGAATCATTTTGGAGAAAAACCTTTTCACACAAGTGATTTGTATGATTTCTTTAAAAATGATGACCCCGGCTTAAAAGAGACGACTTTTCGATGGAGGGTACATGAACTGAAAAATGATGGGGTGATTTACACCCTCGGGAAAGGTATCTATTCAACGATAAGCAAAAAAGATTTTGAACCGGTCATGGACAAAAAAATGGCTGTATTATATCATAGGGCTAAAAATCAGTTCCCTTATACCGAAATGGCCGTCTGGGATACTTCATGGCTGAAAAGTTATATGATTCACCAAGCCTTTTCCAACGTAGTGATTTTGGAAGTGGAAAGGGAAGGGGCTCCGGCAGTGTTTGCTTTTTTACAGGAAACCTATACCGATATATACTTGAATCCGAAAAGGTTTGAGATGGAAAATTATATCCTTCCGAGGCCTGGAGGCATCATCCTTAAAAATCTGAACAAGACAGCACCATTGACAGAAAGACAAGGCTTGAAAGTCCCCAAAATTGAAAAAATCATGGTAGATCTATTCGTGGAGGAGGAGACGTTCCTTCCCTACCAAGGGGCAGAACTTCGGCATTTATTCCAGGAGTTCTTCCGGAATTTTAACATTAACCGGTCCACCTTGCTGCAGTACGCCAACAAGAGGCATGCTAAGGAAAAACTATTATTATTCTTGAAAAATGGCATGGATATTGGAGAAGAATGGTTGACATGAGGTGACGGGATGATCGGGAAGAATACTTTTACAAAAGAGTGGATTGAAACCGTTAGCCATCAGGTCGGAAGAGGGAGGAAGAATGCGGATCCGGGGCTTATTGAAAAAGTAACGAAAGCTCTTCTTTTATTAGAAGAATTGGCGAAATCGGATTTGACCTTTATCTTCAAAGGAGGAACATCCTTGCTTTTGCTCCTTAACCGTATGCATCGATTCTCCATTGACATAGATATTATCGTTGATCCTACGATGCAGAATGCTGATGTGGGAGAAATTCTTCGGAAAGTGGTCATAAACAGTGATGTTTTTTCACACTTTGAAGAAAATCAAAGGGTTCAGGGGGGAGTGCCAAAGGCCCATTATAAGGTGTTCTACCAATCCGTGCTGGATGGGGAAACCAACTATATTCTGCTTGACGTTCTTTTTGAGAAGAATTGCTACGACCATCTGGTGGAGAAAAGCATCCGGTGTAGTTTGGCAGACCATTCAGATCCGGATATAAAAGTAACGGTGCCCAGTATTGATTGTATACTTGCTGACAAACTTACGGCCTTTGCCCCGAATACTACCGGAATTCCATATGGAAAAAACAAAGAGCTTGAAATAATCAAACAATTGTTTGATGTGGGCAATTTGTTCGATGAAATGAAGGATTTGAACGTCGTAGGGAGCACTTTCCGCAGAATGGCCGTCCAAGAACTGGTGTACAGAGATAGGGGCGAAGCCTTCACCTTTGAGAATGTACTGGATGACATTTTCCAAACCTCTCGGATTTTATCTGAAAGAGGCAGAATTGAGGGTCATACTTTTCAACTGTTGCAAACCGGAGTCAATAGAATTAAGGACTACATCTTTTCCAGGAATTACATTTTAGAAAGTGCAATCAATAGTGCTTCCAAAGCAGCCTATCTTGCTCTTTTGCTGAAAAATGAAATCTATGATGTGGAGAGATTCGATCCGAAAGTAGATTTAAGAGAACTTGTCATAGAAAACAAGGATTTTATAAAATTCAGGACAATTTTAAAGTTTGACCCGGAAGCTTATTTTTACTGGTACAAATGTGTCGAAATTATTAATGACAAACCCTGAAACTTTTCTTCCAATCCCCTAAACTTTTTTCCACCGCGTCCGATATAACTATACGAAAGAGTAACTAGTAACATTCTTGGGGTAATCAATGAAAAAAATACATGAAGAGGCTCTCGCAAAGTACGAAGACCTGATCCGGATCATCGAGGAAATCGAAGAAAAGTACAGAGATCTCTCAGAAAATATATACTACGGACAGCAACTGGCAAATGTGGGGTGCTGGTCCTTTGATATGGAACGAAAAAAGGTCGATTATTCACAGGAGACCTGTTTTGTGCTGGGATTAGATCCGGAGATTTTCCAGGGAGAGCTGGATCAGGTGTACGATAAGGTCCATGAAGAGGACCTGACTTCCCTGAAGGAATTTTTTGCCGGGGAAATCAAAGAAAAGGAAGGCCATATTGAATTCCGGGTTGCCGGAGAAGAAGACGGCCCTGATCGTCACCGGCACGTCTGCCTGAAAACAAAGCCCTTGTTCAACAAGGAGGGTAAGGTCCGGAAAATCATCGGCGTGGTGGATGACATCACCCTGCTTCGCCAGAAAAGTCAGCGGCTGGCTGAACTGCGGGAGCATAACAGTCTGATACCAAAAGTTAACGGCATTGGCACCTGGAAGTATGTGGTGGCGGAAGGCAAATATTACGGCAGCGATGAACTGCTTAAAATCTATGGGGTAGAGGAAGAGTGCCAGACCACCGGCATGGACTCCGTGCTCCACTACGTTCACCCGGAAGATCACCAGTCCCTGATGCAAGCCATGGAACAGTGCCTGCAGGGAAAGGGTCTGGACATGGAATACCGGATCGTCCGCAGGGATGGGGGAGTCCGGTACGTGGTGGCCAAGGGGGAACCCTACCCGGATGCTGCCGGCCTGGTCGCCGAAATCCATGGAGTCCTTCAGGATGTGACGGAAGCCCGGGAATATCAGATTGCCTTGTTCTGTAAGCAGGAAGAAATCTATCATATGCAGAGGCGGTTCCAGGTCATGGTCCAGGAATCCTCCGACGTGTTCAAGATCATTACCCCGGAGGGCGTGATCAAATATGTCAGCGATGCCTCGAAAAAGGTCATGGGTTATCCGCCGGAGCAGCTCCAGGAGCGGAGCATATTCCTTTTCTGTACCAAGGAAGAGGGCCAGAAGCTGAAGGATATGATCACCTACGTGATGGAGCACCCTTCGGAAAAGGTCCGCCGGGACATTACCTTCACCAAGGAAAGCGGAGCATCCATCCACTTTTCCGTCAGTCTTCAGAACCTGATGGAAGAGCCTTCCATCGACGGGCTGGTCATGAATTTCCGCAATATCACCAAGCGGGTGGAATCGGAACGAAAGATGTCCTATGCCTCCACCCATGACGAACTGACCGACTTGCCCAACGGCTTGTTTTTCTCCAGGCTGCTCAACTATCAGCTGCAGAAGGCCAAGGCTGCCGATATGGGCCTGACCCTGTTTATGATGGACTTAGACGGGCTGAAGAACATCAACTACACCCTGGGCTACGAATATTGCAATAAAGTCATCATACAATTGGTGAATCAGCTGAAGCAGACTGTTGGAAAACGGGGATACCTATGCCGGTATTCCGATGATATATTTACCCTGCTGATCAGCCATGTGAAAGGGCAGGAAGACACCCAGACCATCGCCCAGGAGATTCTGGGAATTTTCTCCCGCAACATCCGGGTGGATAATTTCGAGGTCGGGATCGCCGTCAATCTGGGAATCACCGATTACTCGGAAGGAATCATGGATGAGGAGCTGATGGTGAAACAGGCCAAGCTGTCCCTCCTCCGTGCTAAAAAAGAAGGCAAGAACCGGTACAGGCTTTATACGGCAGAGATGGATGAGAAGAACTATAAGGAGTTCATCCTGCGCAATGAGATGCATCTGGCCGTCCAGCGAAATCAGCTGCGGCTTTACTACCAACCCATCGTTAACATCAACAGCAACCGTCTGCTGGCCGCAGAAGCCCTCCTTCGGTGGGAGCATCCGGAATGGGGCCTGGTGCCGCCCATGGAGTTCATTCCCATTGCAGAGGAAACGGGGCTGATCATCGAAATCGGAAAGTGGATCCTGAACAAGGTTTGCGAAAATTATAAAAACTGGACCCTGATCTATCCCCACAACATTCAGATTTCTGTTAACTTTTCCAGTATCCAGTTTATGGAGGAAAACTTCGTCGATATGGTCATCCGAACCATCCATTCCCACAAGGTGGATCCCGAATTCCTGATCATTGAAATTACGGAAAGCATCCTGATGGAAAACAACGATAAGGTCATGGCCGACATCCGAAGGCTTCGGGCTGCCGGAATTAAAGTGGCTCTGGACGATTTCGGAACCGGGTTTTCTTCACTTTCCTACCTGAGCACCTTCAACATCGACATCGTCAAGCTGGACGGCGCCTTTGTCCGGAATATTCCTGCCGACGAAAAAAGTAACGTGATTACCAAGACCATGGTCAATCTTACCAGAGACCTGAATCTGAAGCTTATCGTCGAAGGCATCGAAAACTGGAACCAGCTGGAATTTGTCCAGAACCTGGAATGTCAGACCGGTCAGGGATTCCTGTACAACAGACCCCTTCCCCAGGAGGAATTTGAAGCCATCCTCCTCCAAGGGGAAAATCCTCCCTCTTAGAACCAAGAAAGGCCAAAACTATGGAACAGATAACGGATTATCGAAAAAGCGGCATGGACGCTGCCAATGAAATTCTCAAGCCCTATGAGGATGATCTCCAGGGAATCTTTGAAAAGATCAGGCTGGTTCACGGAGTGGCCAATAAAACCAATCTGCTGGCTATCAACGCCTCCATCGAGACGATTCACGCCATGGATCTGCTGCAGAGCTTTGAATCCATCGTAGGGCAGAACCTGCTGATGCAGGGAAGGATGCTGGCCACCATCTTCCGCCACGATCCGGATATTCTGATGGAAAGCGGAGTGGAGTTTGCCCGAAAAAACGGCATCGAAGAGATTTATGTCACTGATGAAGAAGGAATCGTCCGGTTCACCAACGTGAATGGTAGTCTGGGGGCCAGTCTGAAGCACAGCGAGGTCCTGCCCATCCTGTCCAATCCGGAACTGGAGGTTGTGCTGCCCGCTAAGAGCAACGGCATGGATTCGGAGCATTTGAAGATCGTAGCAGTAGGCCTCCATGGAGGCAAGGGCATCATTCAAATGGGATCTCGATTTACCAAGCCGAAAGGACAGCTGGCCATCAATGGATTTGGCGTGGTAGCCCAGGAAGCCAAGCGGCTGGCGGACGTGTCCAAGGACATTGCAGAGCGGATCGGTCACCTGACGGATCAGATGGGTGGTGAGGTTTCAGAACTGCTGCTCGCCGGCGAAAGCGAGCAGGTTCCCGACATGCTGCAGAACTTGAGGAAGTCTTTTCGGGAAATTTCCTTCCCACTGACTGAACTGATCAATATAGCCCGGCAGACCAATCTGCTGGGAGTCCGGGCAGCCATCGAAGCGGCCCATTCCACCAACGACAAGCAGGATTTTGACCTGCTCCTCAATAAGCACATGCTGATTGAAGCCAAGTTGCTTTCGTCCACCGTTGAAATCATGGATATGGTGGAGGGTAAGGGCATGGAGAGCATCACCGATTACTGCGATCGCATCGGTATTGGCGAGACCTGGATTACCGATGAATTCGGCCGGGTGGAGATGACTAATGTGGAAGGAGGCGTGGGTTTCGTCTTTAAGAACGAAGGTCAAACCGCTCCCTACATGGGAATCCTCTCCAATCCGGAGCTGGAAGTGACAGCCCCACCGGCCAGCCGGGCTCTGGATAATAAGATTTTCAAATATGCGGGAGTTGGCCGAAGAGGCAAGAAGGGCATCGTCCAGTTGGGCATTCCCTCCCGGCTGTACGGCCAGAGCACTGCAGAAGGTTTTTCTGTGGTAGCCAAGCAGATTAAAGCCTTGTCGGAGCAATCCCGGGAACTGACAAAGGAAATCGAAGAGATCATCGAGAAAATGGACAGCCGGGCAGTGAAGGCCCTGCAGATATTAGAAAACATGGAAAAGACGAGAAGAAGTGTGTAATGCACTTCTTTTTTTCTTTCCCCTATTCTCGACAAAAGGTCGAAGAATATTGGAATTTCAGCCTTGCCATTGCTTGTAAGACGTGATGCAATTTGGTAGACTGTTGTCGACAGATGGAAAGGATAGGGAGGGATTAGGGATGAAGGAGGAAATAGA
>JBLJBD010000153.1:0-2300 GCA_047637815.1 Anaerovoracaceae bacterium | reverse complement strand
GGCCATACCATCCGGCAATAGCCCCATGGACCAGGAGGATCCCTTCTTCCCGGCAACCAGCAGCCACAACTTTCCGGGAAGACATGTTATCCAAGGCGTCGATGATCAGGTCATGGCCCCGTATGATTTCCCGGCAGTTATTCTCCTTGACAAAGGCCACCACCGGATTCACCCGGACTTCGCTGTTGACCTCCCGAATCCGGTCTTCTGCCGCCAGGGCCTTCTCTTTTCCGATGAGGCTTTCCTTCGACAACAGCTGCCGGTTCAGGTTTGTTTCATCAAAGACGTCCCCGTCTACTGCTGTAATCTGCCCAACTCCCAGCCGGGCCAGCATCTCAATGATATGACCGCCCAAGCCTCCGCATCCGATGACACAAATCTTAAAGTCTTTCATTCTCCGGTTTTCTTCTTGGGTAAAGGTATTCATGTTCCGCTGATATCGGTTCTCAAATTGTTCGTTCATAACCACCAAGCTCCTTCAGCAATGCTTCAAACTCCGGGCTCTCCAGGACTTGGACAAAGGACCGGATCATGGGAGAGTCCCTCAATTCTTCTGCAACGGCAAAATCATAGTCCTCAAATCCGATGGGCAGAAAATCCAGCCCCATGGCTTTGGCCGCTGAATACACCCCCACTCCGGCATCCGCAGTCCCGCTGGCCACTGCGGCGGCCACGGCCATATGGGTGGTCATATCCCGGTCATATCCCTGGATATCGGCAGCATTCAGGTTTTCCTTCTTCAGCAGATAGTCGGTCAGAACCCTGGTGCCGGAACCCCTCTGGCGGTTGACAAAGAGCACATCCTTCCGGGTCAAATCCTTCAGCCCCCGGATGCCCTTCGGATTGCCGGGTGCCACCATCAGCCCCTGCTCCCTCTTGACTCCCTTGATCAGGAAAGCTTTACCAGCCAAATACCGGTTCATAGTCCCTTTGTTATATTCCCCGGTTTCTTCGTCCAGCAGATGAATGGGTGCCAGGTGGGTTTCGCCCCGCATGAGAGCCATGACCCCGCCCATGCTCCCCACGTGGGTGGAGGACAGCTTGAACCCCTTCATCATGCTCCCGATATGATCCATCAACAGATCATGACTCCCAATGGAGACCAGGGTGCTTTCAATGGTTCTCAAATCCTTGAGCAACTCAATTTCTACTTCTTCCCCGGCGTCGTAACCCTCCGCATTCTTGGGAATGACCAGCATCCCGTCCGCCTTAACCAGGGTCATGGTTACTCCGGCTCCCCGGTTCAGGGGTGTTGCAATCAGCCGATCCCCCACTTTTCCAAGGGTGACCCGGACGTATTCCCGATGCTTGAGGGAAGAAATCAACCGGCGGGACAGGACCGCTTTCGTTTTGGTTCTTGAAATCTCCGGCTGATGATTCAGAGCTCGCAGAATCGGGAGCACCACTTCTTCAAAGACCAGATAGGCAGAACCCGGATATCCGGGAACTCCGATTACCGGTTTTCCCTGAACCATGCCCAAAATCGTCGGCTTCCCCGGTTTAATGGCGATTCCGTGGAGTGTCACTTCCCCCAGTTCCTGAATGATGGCAGCGGTAAAATCCTTGCTTCCCGCTGAAGATCCGGCATTGATAACCACCAAATGATTGTCCTTCAGCAAGTCCAGCAAGGCTTCTTTCAGGGTTTCATACTCGTCGGGAACGGGGCTGATCCGGGTGGCCATGCATCCGGCGTCCTCCACGATCGCCTTAAAAGTCCAGGAATTGGTATCGAAGATCTTGCCTTGCTCCAGGTGCTGGTAATCATCGCTGATCTCCGATCCGGTGGGCATGATGCCAACGGAAATCCTTTCAAACACCGGAAGGCTGGTAATCCCTCCGCTCATCAGGGCCCCGATATCCTGGGGGCGGATCTGGTGATGCTCCGGCAGGATCATCTCTCCGGCCACGATGTCTTCTCCGATAGGCCTTATGTGCTGCCAGGGAGAAGCAGGCAGTAATATTTTGACCCGGTCCGCTTCATGGCCCAGCATTTCCTTTCCGCCCCGGCTTTCCACCAGGCCGGATTGCTGTTCCTCCAGCAGAGTCACATCCTCGATCATAATGACAGCGTCATAAGGGTCCCGAAGGATGTGGCCCGTATTGATGTATTCGAAATCCCGTCCTCTTTCCAGAATTACGGGGTTGGCCTCGGTGGCCAGGTAGGTTCTTTCCGCTTTCACCATAATGCCGTCCATGGCTGCCGCGTTGTGATTGGGAGAAGACAGACGGGCAAAGACCGGCTTGCTGAGAATCCGCCCCCGGCTTTCCTGGACCGGAATCCATTCTTCTCCTATCGTCTC
>JBLJBD010000152.1:0-4564 GCA_047637815.1 Anaerovoracaceae bacterium | reverse complement strand
ACCCCCCTGTCCCAAGTGAAGGTGATGATCCTGGGGCAGGATCCCTATCACGATGTGAATCAGGCCCATGGCCTCTGTTTTTCCGTTTTGCCGGGACAACAGCCGCCCCCTTCTCTGCAGAATATCTATAAGGAGCTGCAGGAAGATCTGGGGTGCCCCATTCCCAATCACGGATACCTGAAAAAATGGGCGGATCAGGGAGTGCTGCTTCTCAATACAGTCCTGACGGTACGGGCTCACCAGGCCAATTCCCATCAGAATAAGGGGTGGGAGCAGTTCACCGATGCCGTGATAGAAACAGTCAATCGACAGCAGCGTCCGGTAGTCTATTTGCTTTGGGGGAAACCTGCCCAGAGCAAAAGGCCTATGCTGACCAACCCATCCCACTTGATTCTCCAGGCGCCACATCCCAGTCCCCTTTCAGCGTACCGGGGCTTCTTCGGCAGCCGGCCCTTCAGCCGGGCCAATGATTTTCTGGAAAAAAACGGAGTCGGATCCATTGACTGGTGCATCGAATAACTTTGTGTCATGAATTTATTATTTTTATCATATGGAGGAGGTATGTATTATGGGAACATCAACTATCATCCTGATTATCATCGGAGTCCTGTTGGTCGGGGGGGTCCTTTGGGTCATCGGTGCCTACAACGGGTTTATCCGAATGAGAAATGCCGTGGAGGAAGCTTTTTCCACCATGGATGTGTACATGAAAAAACGATATGATCTGATTCCCAATCTGGTGGAAACGGTCAAAGGCTATGCGGCCCACGAGGCCGGAACCTTTGAAAAGGTGGTCCAGGCCAGGAATATGGCCCAGAATGCCACTACCGTGGAAGACCGGATCAAAGGAGAAAACATGCTGACCGGAACATTGAAAAGTCTTTTTGCCATCGCAGAAGCCTATCCGGATCTGAAGGCCAATACTAATTTCATGGATCTTCAGGCTCAGCTTCTGAAGGTAGAAGAAGATATCGCCAATTCCAGAAAATTCTACAACGCGGTGGTAAGGGAATTCAACACCAAGGTAGAATCCTTCCCCAGCAACATCATTGCAGGCATCTTCGGCTTTATCCGAAAGCCCATGTTTGAGGTCAGCGAAGAAGCAGAAAGGCAGAATGTCAAGGTGCAGTTTTAAAATGAAAGGGATAAGACCGGGAATAGGAAGAGAAACGTTCCGGGCGGTCCGGATGCTGCTTTTCTTGCTGCTTCTGACGATGCTGATGCCGATGACCGGCCCCGCAGCCCACGGAGCAGAATACTATACGACCCAGGCCTTTGATGTGACCATGGATGTCCGGAACGATAATTCCTTCCTCATGAAGGAAGAAATCCAAGTGACCTTCACTGAGCCCCGTCATGGGATCTATCGATACATCCCGCTGAGCGGAACGGCCTATAGCCAGGTAGATGGTCAGGTGGTGGAGCAGAAGTACCAAATGAAGGTGGACCAGGTCCGGGTTGAAGGATACGAACTGAATACCTACACAGAGAACGGCAATCTGGTGATGCAGATCGGCAGTCCTGATTATTATGTGGACGGAAGTCAGACCTATGTGATCTCCTACCGGGTAAGACTCTTTGACGATGGAATCAGCCAATACGACAGCCTGTATTATAACGTACTACCCTTTGGTTGGGGAACTTCCATTGATTCTGCTGAAATCCGGATTCAGATGCCCAAAGAATTCGACCAGAACAAGGCGGAATTTCTGGTGGGCGGATATGGATCTGTTTCCGATGACCGGATTCGGTGGTCTGCTGCTGGAACATCTGTCCAGGGTACCCTTCAGGGTCCCTTGCAGCTGGGGGAAGGGGTAACCTTCCGTGTGGTATTGCCGGAGGGGTACTTCGTCGGTGAAATGAACAACAACTGGGCCCTTGCCCTGATGCTCCTGCTGATGGTGGCGGTGCCGCTGGTCAGCTTCCTGCTGTTTCTCTTTTTCGGACGGGATCCGAGAGTGGTTCAGACGGTGGAATTCTATCCCCCCGAGGGCATTTCTCCTGCCGAGGTAGGGTACATCGTCGACGGAATGGTGGATCAGAAGGATTTGGTTTCTCTGGTTATATACTTTGCTGAAAAGGGGTATCTGACCATAGAGGAACTGGAGGATAAAAGCTTTGTGCTCCGGAAGGAAAAGGAACTGCCGGAAACGGCCAAAACTTACGAATACACCTTTTTTGATGGATTGTTTAAAGAAGGGGATTCGGTTATGCTGGAAGACCTGAAAGGAGAATTTTACGGCTCCTATCAAGCCTCCGGTACCCAGCTCCGATCCCACTTCGGGAAGAAAAAGGAGACCCGGGTCTTTACCCACAGTTCTCTGGGGGCCAGAAGCCTGGGAACACTATTAATGCTGATCCCGCTGGCTGCAGGATTGTTCCTGGGAGCCGTGTACGCTATGAACAACGGGGAATTCGGTTTACTTGGGCTGCCAGGATTGTTCCTGGTGCTGGCTGGCTATCTGGTTATGATCATCGGTCATGACAAAAGAGACGCTGGAACTCTCCGAAGGTACCGGCTGACCCTGATCGTTGGAGGAATCCTGACCAGTTTGGGCTTTCTGGTACTGGCTGGGTTTATGCTGCTGGCACTGGAGCTGCCCCTGGGAATTCTTAGTCTGGTGGCCTCCTTCATCAGTTTTGTCTTTACCCTGAGAATGAAGCAGCGGACACGGTGGAGTGCAGAAATACTAGGAAAAATTCTGGGATTCAAAGAATTTATCCGGACCGCGGAGCTGCCTCGGATCCAGAAATTGGTGGATGAAAATCCTTCCTACTTTTACGACGTGCTGCCTTATGCCTATGTGCTTGGCCTGAGCGATCGCTGGGCAAAAAAATTCGAAGGCATTGCCATGGAACCTCCCGTCTGGTATAACGGTTCCGGCAACACCCTCTTTAATACCTGGGTATTTATGAATGCTTTCAATGGATTTTCCAGATCCATGGCTTCCAGTATGGTGCCACCCACCCCGAAGGGCGGTGACGGTGGCCTGGGAGGCGGCGGCTTCTCAGGTGGCGGCGGCTTCGGTGGCGGAGGCTTCGGCGGAGGCGGCGGCGGAAGCTGGTAATTATTTCAGGGAATCAATGGCTGGATGGATGCCCCAGTATTTTACCAGGGCGTCGTAGGCAGCTGCGGATTCCCTGGATTTTTTTGATTGGACCTTTCCCAGGACGGCCTTGATCATGATATTTTTGGAGGTGTGCTCCAGACTGGTAAACTCGATCATGGAAACATCATAACCGGCCGATTCCAGCTTCAGCCCCCGGACTCCGTCGGTCAGGATTTCGGTGAACCGGTCCTTGAGGATGCCGTGCCTTAAGATGGGCTGGTGGAGGGTATCCTGGAGCTGGCTGAAAAGCTCGTGTTGGCAGCAGGGGACGGAAAGGATGACCCGGGCTCCCCAGGATACAGCGTTGATCAGGGCATAGTCGGTGGCCGTATCGCAGGCATGGAGAGAGACCACCATGTCCGCCCGGTCGCTTTTATATTGGGCAATATCCCCCAGAAGAAAAGTAAGGCCCTGGTAATTCAGATCTTTGGCCACCCGGTTGCAGAATTCGATCACATCTTCTTTCAAATCCAGCCCGATGATTTCCAATTCCAAGCCCTTTTCCACCCGTAGGTAATAATATAAGGCGAAGGTCAGATAAGATTTGCCGCAGCCGAAATCAATGATTCGGAGGGGTTTGCCCGTTTCCAGATGGGGAAGGCTGTCTTCCACGATTTCCAGATACCGATTGATCTGGCGGAACTTGCTGTAGTGCTTTGGGTATATTTTCCCCTTTTCGTCTGAGACCCCAAGGCGGATGAGGAAGTCCCGGGGTTCTCCCTCGGGAAGAATATAGTTTTTACTTTTATTGTGGCTGATTTCAGCTGCTTTTTTTGTGGCCGGTGTTGTCAGAATCCGAGGCTCGGTTGGCTTTGCCGCCAGAATCTGGATGTCTTCCTCTTTGGTAAACAGGTTGATCTGCTTGAAGTCCAACATGATAAACCGGCTGACCGATTCGACGAATTCATCCCGGGGAATATTTTCGTGGATCACTTTCTGGGAATAATGATATTCCACTTGGTAAACCGGCTCTCCTTTTAGGAGCAAGGGGCGGATCACCACCTTCTGATAGGGCAGGGATTTCTTTCTGGGGCTGGCCAAAACCAGCCGAATCAGGCTTTGCTGTTCATCTATTGCGGAGAGGATTTTTTTAATCTGTTCCATAGGTACCAACTTTCTTTGATGCTTTGATATTTCGGTGATCCACTAAATTGGAATCACTTTATCTATTATACCACAAGCTGGAAGGCCGGGAAACACCAGCTCCTGGAGTGCCCATAAAAAAAACTTCATTGAATGGAGCCTTTGTGATATAATAGTTGGGTTAAAGAATCAGTTTAAGAAAGAGGAAAGAATGAATCAACGAGAAAAAATCATCAATTTAGCCGTAATCGCCCATGTCGATGCGGGAAAATCAACCCTGGTCGATGCCTTTCTGGCTCAGAGCGGTGTTTTCCGAGCCAACGAAGAAGTGGTGGATTGCGTTATGGATAGCGATGACATTGAACGGGAGA
>JBLJBD010000151.1:0-3537 GCA_047637815.1 Anaerovoracaceae bacterium | reverse complement strand
CGTGGAAGACTGGACCCTGAAAATCGTATAACCAACTTTATAAGCAGGTCTGCCAGTTGGCAGATATGAAAAACGCCGGAACCCATTCTTTTCAATGGTTCCGGCGTTTTACGTGCTAAAAACCCGCCAACTGGCAGACCTGCTTATAAAGTTGGTTGTGTTTCGACAAAATTTTTGGTATAGTGAAGGAAATAACACTTATGGGTAAATCCGGGAGATTTTTATGGAGCAACCTGTATTATTTGCAGTACTGCTGACCGCTGTCAGTACTTATACCCTGGCCTGCGGACTTCAGGCTGCAGATGGAATCCTCAGGAGCCGGATCAATGGTGTACTGATTCTGATCTGCTCTCTGCTCCTGGCCTGGTCTCTGTGCCTGGCTGTTACAGCATCCACCCCGGTGGAAGAGATCCGCAGGGTGACCCATCTGCTGGCTCCACTGACCTGGGCCTTTATACCCGGCCTTTTGGTTCATTTTACTTTGCTGCTGACAGAGAAGGAAACCCTCCTCAGCCGATGGTGGCTTTATCCCCTTCTTTACCTTCCCGGTCTCCTGACTATATTTATTTTCACCCTTTTGCCTTTTTTAGGTCTTAATACAGATACCTTCACCCTGACCCCCTTCGGATGGGCAAAGGTTCCACGCTTCGAAATCTGGGATTTGTTCTTCTATGCCTATCTGATTCTCTTTACGCTGATTAATTTGATTGTTCTCCTGGTCAGTCACCATCAGACTGGGGATCGGGGGCATCGTACTCAGATGCTTTTGACAGCAGGAATGGTTTTTCTTACTGCCTCGGTATGGGCTCTGTCCGATCTGCTTACGAAAAGACTGGATATTCCCCTGCCTTATCCCACACCGTTGATTTTCCTTGTTTTTATCTTCGCCATTCTCTATTCCACCCACCACCATCGCCCCATCCACCGACGGGATATTCCCAGAGTACCTATCATCCTGACAGAAAAAATGCAGCGGAAAGTCTACCTGCTGATGAGCCTTGTCTTTTTACTGGCCGGCCTGATTCATGTTCTGGCCCGATTCATTCTGGGCGGAACAAAGGAAGCCCTTTCCTCCGGCATGCTGAGCCTGTTCCTGTTGGCTATAGCGGCCGCCATCCTGCTGATTCATCAGATTTCCATAGAGCAGAACGGCAAGGATCTTCTGATTCTCGCTGCCTTTTCGCTGGCCGTTCCCGTCGTTGGCCTGACCTCCGCTTCCATGGGAAGTATGACTCTATGGATATTCATGCTTCCCGTAATCATCATCTGTCTCCTTTACAACCGGCGCACGCTGCTGGTTACGATTACCACCGCATCCTTCCTGACGCAGATTTTAGTCTGGGCTGTTCTTCCTGGAATTGCCGAAGGGGTAACCCTTTCTGACATCTTTGTCCGACTGAGCTTTATCGCCGTTTCTGGCTTTCTGGCTGTCTATGTCAGTTCCGTTTACATGGACCGGCTCAAATCCAACGATGCCCACGATCGGAAAAGAAAACTCCTGATGGAGCTTTCTCAGGAATTGATTTCCGCCGATGAACAGAATATGGACCGGAAGATTGACTGGCTACTCGGACGCTGTGGCAGCTTTCTGGGCTGTGACCGGGCCTATTTCATCCTTGTGGAGGAACGGTCCGAAGGAATCTCCTATTCCAGGGAATGGCTTCGGCCGGAAAAATCCCTCCAACTCAAGGATTTATATTACCATAATCCGGAATTCTTTCCCCGAACGATTCAGCTGTTGGAGAAGGAAAAGGTGACCAGACTCCACGATGCCCGGGAGCTTTCCTATAAAGCCAGAGAATTAAAGGAATTGCTGGCGGATCAGAACATTCACGGATTGATTCATCTTCCCGTTTCCGGCGATGACCGGACATTGGGTTTTCTGGGTTTTCATTCCTCCCGGCCCCTTCGGGAGTGGGAAATGTATCTGGATGATTACCTGGACATCATCGGTGGGCTTCTTTCCGATGTCATCACAAGGATTCATCGAGAGCGAAGGATTCGCTATCTGGCTTACCACGATCAACTGACCGGGCTGCCCAACCGGCTCCTCTTCAAAGACCGCCTCCAGCAAGCCATCCACCTGGCTCAGCGAAATGACCGGACAGTGGCGGTCGTATTCATCGATCTGGATTCCTTTAAATCCGTCAACGACAGCATGGGCCACGATCTAGGAGATCAACTCCTGGTCCAGGTGGCGGAAATCCTGTCTTCCCACGTTCGCAGCTACGATGCTGTATCGAGGATTGGGGGAGATGAATTTGTTCTGATGATCAATCAGCTTCCTACTCCGGAAGATTTAAAAGGGATTATGGATAAGCTGATGGAGGGACTGCGGAAGCCCTTTATGCTGCAAAGCCAGGAGCTTTTTATCACCGCCAGCGCAGGTGTTGCTTTCTATCCTCGGGACGGGGAGGAAAGCGAAACCCTGATAAAGAATGCGGATACGGCCATGTACCGGGCTAAAGAAATGGGCAAGAACCAATATCAAATCTGTTCTCAGGATATGAAGGACCAGATTATTGAAAAGATGGAGCTGACCAATTACCTGTATCGAGCTTTGGAGAAAAACCAGTTCTTTATCCATTACCAGCCCCAAGTCAGCATGGCCACCAGAAAAATAGTCGGAGCTGAAGCCCTGATTCGCTGGAATCTGCCTCAGGTTGGAATCATCTATCCCGATGTTTTTATTCCCTTGGCAGAGCAGACCCGGCTGATCGAGTCCATCGGCGAATGGGTACTGGAATCTGCCTGTGCCCAAAGCAGAAAATGGGTAGAAAAAGGGCTCCCTCCCCTGCGGATGGCGGTCAACGTGTCCGTCCATCAGCTTCTGGATCCCGGATTCGTCCAGCAGGTAGCACGAATCATAGACAAGACGGGAATCAATCCTGCCGATTTGGAAATTGAAATTACGGAAAGCGCCACCTCCAAAAACCCCACGACCGTCAGCGAAGTACTGATCGGCCTGAAGAAGATTGGCGTATCCCTTTCCATCGACGATTTCGGAACTGAGTATTCCTCCCTGAGCCGCCTCAAGTATCTTCCAATCGACCGAGTCAAGATCGATATGCAGTTTGTCCAGGGAATCGAAGACAATGAAAAGGATAAAGCCATCGCCGAGGTAATCGTCACCCTGGCTAAAAGCATGAATATGAAAGTCATCGCCGAAGGAGTCGAGACGGACCAGCAGCTGGATTTCCTCAACAATCTCCAGTGTGATGAAATCCAGGGTTACTACTTCTACAGGCCCATGGCCCCGGAGGATCTGGAAAACCTACTTTAAGAACAGTTCTACAAATTGTCGCGGGTCGATTTATGACGAACGCAAAAAGACAAGCAATTGCAACGTCTTTCGGAGTTGATTGCTTGTCTTTTTTTGTCGATGCTTACCAATTTGTAGAAACGCTTATAAATGGAGGAATTGCCGGGTGCGCTGCTCGGCCTGGCCGCCGCTGAAGATGGCGGATCCGGCTACCAGGATATCGGCTCCGGCTTGCAGGACAATTCCCGCGTTTTCCAGGGTGATGCCCCCGTCCA
>JBLJBD010000150.1:0-41721 GCA_047637815.1 Anaerovoracaceae bacterium | reverse complement strand
AGGAGGACCGGCAGATTTTCTTCTTTTTCCGGTACCCATCCGCATTTTTCACAGTAGATCATCGGAATCGGAGTTCCCCAGTACCGCTGTCTTGAAATCAGCCAATCCCGCAATCGATAATTGATGGATTCCTTACCGATTTTCTTTTCTTCCAGGTATTCGGTGATCTTCAGGATTGCCTCCTGATTGTCCATTCCGTTGAACTGGTCAGAATTGATCATTTTTCCTTCCGCGACAAAGGCTTCCTTTAAATTATACAAATCGATGGAGTCCTGTCCCGGATCTACTACCGGAATAATTTCCAACCCGAATTTTACCGCAAAATCAAAGTCCCGCTGGTCATGGGCCGGAACAGCCATGATGGCTCCGGTCCCATAATCCATCAACACATAATTGGCGATATAGATAGGCACCTTTTTCCCGTTCAGAGGATTGACCGCATAACGATTCAGGAACAGACCTTCCTTCTCCAGGGTGGTAGCTGTCCGTTCGATGTCGCTCAGATGATTCAGCTTTTCCTGAAAGGACAGCACGGCTTTTTCCGCTTCTGTTCCGCGAACCAGTTCCCGGACAAAGGGATGCTCGGGAGCCAGAACCATATAAGTCACTCCATACAGAGTATCCGGCCGTGTGGTAAATACTTTCAGCTTTTTGTCTGAACCTTCAATATCAAAGTCAACCTCTGCGCCGACGCTCTTGCCGATCCAATTTTTCTGCATGATTTTAACTTTGTTGGGCCATCCCTCCAGGCTGTCCAGATTCTGGAGCAGCCGGTCTGCATAATCGGTGATCTTGAAGTACCACTGGGAAAGTTCTTTTTTCCCTACCATGGTACCACACCGCTCACAGCCGCCGTCCACCACTTGCTCATTGGCCAGTACGGTTTGACAACTGGGGCACCAGTTAACCGGGTTTTCCTTCTTATACGCCAACCCTTTTTTAAAGAACTGGATGAAGATCCACTGCATCCAACGATAATAATCCGGATGGCAGGTGGCTACTTCCCGATTCCAGTCATAGGAAAATCCCAGCTGTTTGAGCTGCTTTCTCATTTCATCAATGTTGGACCAGGTCCAGATATTGGGATGTATGCCGTTTTTGATTGCCGCATTTTCTGCCGGCAGTCCAAAGGAATCCCATCCCATGGGATGAAGGACGTTATAGCCATTCATCGTCTTGAATCTGGCGATTATGTCACCAATGGAATAATTCCGCACATGGCCCATGTGGAGCTTGCCGGAAGGATAGGGAAACATTTCCAGGACATAATATTTTTCCTTATCCGTCGCTTCCATGGTCCGGAAAGTATTTTCCTGGTCCCATTTCTGCTGCCACTTCACTTCGATTTCTGAAAAATTATATCGTTCGCTCATTCCGTTTCCTCCCAGTCCAGTATGTTGCAGTCAGCCCATACCTTTTCGATGTTGTATCTCTGGCGGGTTTCTACCGTCAGGACGCTGACGATCACATCGCCGAAATCCATCAGGATCCAGCCGGAACTGGGCTTCCCCTCTATGCTTTTGGCAAGGATTCCTTCTTTAGCAAACTGATCCTCCACTTCTTCTGTAAGGGCTTTAATCTGCCGCTCGGAACCGCCGGAAGCCAGTATGAAATAATCTGCGATGGACGATTTTGTTTCTATGTCGATGCAGACGATATCCGTGGCTTTTTTATTGCTCAGGGTCTGGGCCGCAAGAACTGCTATTCTCTTGCTGTTCATTCATTTTCTCCTTTTCTTCGTAATATTGCTGAGCCAGAACCGTATCCTTGTCCAGATACAGCCCTCGGCTCTGGATATATTTTATCGTGTGCTGCAGGGACAGAAGCAGAGCTTTGTCCAGATTTTCGAAGGACAGCCTTCTCAGGGTCTCCACCTTCGGATAAACCCGGTTGGGTTCTGTAGCATCAGCGATATAGATGATTTTTTCGGTCAGAGACATAGCCGGCCGACCGGTAGTGTGATAACTGACTGCATGGATGATTTCCGGATCGGTGATGCCGTAGTCTCTCTCCATGATGATGGCGGCTATTTTCCCATGGGCCAGATTTGGATTGTTGAGATATTTCGGATCCAGACCCAGGTGTTTCACGTAGCAATTGATGGATTGTTCCGGAACTCCCCGGAACATATCATGGAACAACGCTGCCGTTTCCACCTTTTCCCTGTCAGCTCCGTAGTGATCTGCCAGCTTCAGCGCCAGATCCCGAACGGCAAAAGTATGAATTTTTCTTTTTTCCGAAAAATTCCTTTCAATGTAACTATGTATAGAGCGCATGTTCCTTGATATACCTTTCTACGATTTCCGGCAGCCAGGCCCCCAGGGGGCATCCCTGGCGGATTTTTTCTTTCAGGTCCGTGGAGGAAATCTTGAGTTCTTTGTTTGTTAAAAGGTGGATATCCGCTTGATATTCTTCTTCCATCCTATGAATCAGCTTTTCCAGTTCTTCCTCCCGATAACCGGGGCGTACCCCCACCAGGAGATGAAAGTTTTTCAGAAGTTCCCCATAATTTCTCCACAGTTCAATTTTCATAAAGGCATCGGTGCCCAGGATAAAATAAATCTCATCTTCCGGGAATCGATCCTGAAAAGCCCGCAGGGTATGGATAGTATAGGATATCTCCTCCCTGGACAGTTCATAATCAGAAACCTGTATCCTGGGATCTTCAGAAAAGGCCAGTCGGAGCATTTCCATCCGGTGCATGCCATCGGCTGTCTTTTGTTCCAGTTTGAAAGGCTGAAGCCTGGCAGGCACCACATAGATGCGATCCAGACCAGCTTCTCTTTCAGCCTGACGGCATAATTCCACGTGTCCGTGGTGGACCGGATCAAAGGTCCCTCCAAATATTCCTGTTTTCATCAGTTCCTCAATTTTATACCCAATTCTTCCAGCTGCTCTTCGCCGGCCGGAGACGGAGCGTCGCTGACCATGCACTGAGCACTCTGATTCTTGGGGAATGCGATGACTTCCCGGATGCTGTTTTCCCCGGTCAGAAGCATGACCAGCCGGTCCAGCCCGTAGGCTAGTCCTCCGTGGGGCGGGGTGCCATATCGGAATGCTTCCAGAAGAAAACCAAACTTACGCTGGCATTCCTCTTCCGTCAGCCCCAGTACCTCGAACATCTTGCGCTGAAGGTTCCGATCGTGGATTCGGATGCTTCCTCCTCCCAGTTCGACTCCGTTTAAAACGATATCGTACGCCTTGGCTCGTACCTTTTCCGGTTCCGTGTCCAGCAGGGGGATATCCTCCAATTTCGGAGAAGTGAAGGGGTGGTGCATGGCATAGAACCGCTGGGTTTCCTCATCATATTCATACAGGGGAAAGTCAACGACCCAAAGGAAGTTAAACTGCTTGTCATCCAAAAGGCCCATTTTACCGGCAATATCCCGGCGAAGGAATCCTAAACTGTCAAAGACCACCTTTTTCTTGTCAGCAGCAATCAGAACCAGGTCTCCTTCCTGAGCCTCAAAAACAGCCAGAAGCTCTTCCAATTCTTCTTTACTGAAGAATTTGTTTACAGAAGAAGTTATTTCGTCAACACCCTTCTTAATCCACACCAGGCCTTTGGCTCCGTAAGATCGGATGGCTTCTGTGAATTTATCAATATCCTTTCTGCTGAAGAGGGTCCCTCCTCCGTTTATGCAGATTCCCCTCACATCACCATGGCTGTCCAGAGCATTTCGAAAAACCGGGAACTCCGTGTTTTGAACAAGTTCATTCAGTTTCTTCAGTTCAAAGCCGAATCGGGTGTCCGGCTTATCACTGCCATATCGTTCCATCGCTTCGTCATAGGAAAGCCTGGGGAATGGGGTTTCGATTTCGGTGTCCATGACTTCGTGGAACAACTTCTTCAAAAATCCTTCCTGTATCTCGATTACATCATCGATATCCACAAAGGACATTTCCAGGTCGATCTGGGTGAATTCCGGCTGCCGATCGGCCCGCAGGTCTTCATCCCGGAAGCATTTGACGATCTGCATGTACCGATCGGTCCCCCCCACCATCAGCAGCTGCTTAAACATCTGAGGAGACTGAGGAAGGGCGTAAAATTCCCCAGGGTGGACCCGGCTGGGCACCAGATAATCCCGGGCACCTTCCGGTGTGGGATTGATCAGCATCGGTGTTTCAACTTCCGTAAATCCTTGGGAATCATAATATTCCCGGGCAACCTTGGTTACCTGGTGACGGAACTGCAGATTATTCTGCATTTTGTTCTTTCGAAGATCCAAATAACGATATTTCAGGCGAAGGTTTTCATCCACCTTATCATCATCCTTGATGTAAATGGGAGGCGTATCCGCTTGGGAATAGATGATCAGATCTGATGCGAACACTTCGATATCCCCGGTGGGCAGGTCCGGATTCTTCGCCTGACGTTCCTTGACCACACCCTGAATGCCAACGACGTATTCACTTCTTAAGCTGTCCGCTTTTTCAAATAATTCAGCCGGGATTTTATCATCAAAAACAACCTGAACAATTCCGGTTTTATCCCGTAGATCACAGAAGATCAGTCCTCCCAGGTTCCTTCTTTTCTGAATCCATCCGTTCAAAACTACCTGGCCATCCACATCATGGGATCGCAGCGACCCACACATATGAGTCCGTTTAAAAATATCTCTCATCCTGTTCTCCTATCTTTCTTTACAGAGCTGAATCAATTCTGCTGCGATTGTACGGATATCGACTCTGCGCTGTTCTGATGTAGTCATATCCTTTATGGTGATCTGCCCTTCTTCCAGCTCGTTGTCACCAATCATGACGGTGTAGCGGGCGTTCAGGCGATCCGAATACTTAAATTGTCCTTTAAAATTCCGGGCCAGCAAATCCACTTCTGCCCGAAGGCCTTCCCGACGGAGCTGACGCAGCAGGGAAAGACCGAATTTTTTACCGTTATCCCCGAGAATGGCTATAAACACCTCCACTCCCTCCGGTTCCGGTATGACAACCCCATTGGCTTCCAGGGTAAGGAGAAGCCTTTCGATTCCCAGCCCGAATCCGACACCGGGAATCGGCGGGCCTCCCAACTCTTCAATCAGGTTGTCGTACCGGCCGCCGCCGCAAACGGTGCCCTGGGCTCCGATCTTATTGGAAACGAACTCGAAGGCGGTTTTGGTATAGTAATCCAGTCCCCGGACGATACCCGGGTCCACGGTGTATTCCACATTCATGGCTTCCAAGTTGGTTTTCAATTCATCAAAAGCCACCTGGCACTCTTCGTCCAGATAGTCCAGCATTACCGGTGCTCCCTGAACCAGGCTCTGGCAGATTTCTGATTTACAGTCCAGAATCCGCATAGGATTTCGTTCGTAACGGCTTTTGCAGGTATCGCAAAGATCCTCGTATTTAGGTTTGAGGAAGTCCCGAAGTGCCTGGCGGTAAATATCCCTGCAGGAAGGGCATCCGATGCTGTTGATCCGAAGTTCTACGTCTTCGATCCCCAGATCTCGGAGAAAATCATCGGCCAGGCAGATGACCTCGGCGTCAGCCATCATATTGGAAGTGCCAAAGACTTCGATTCCAAACTGATGGAATTCCCGAAGTCTTCCTGATTGAGGTTTTTCATAGCGAAAACAGGGAATGTCGTAATAGTACTTGGTAGGCTGAACTTCTGCATACTGTTTGTGTTCGACAAAGGAACGAACAGCCGGGGAAGTTCCCTCCGGTTTGAGGGTCAGGCTTCTCTTGGCAAAATCTTCAAAGGTGTACATCTGTTTTTCCACGATGTCCGTCGTATCCCCTACCCCTCTGGTGAAAAGTTCCGTATGCTCAAAGATGGGTGTCCGGATTTCCCGAAACCCGTAACGGGTACAGATGTCGCGAAAGGCTTTCTCTAAAAAGTGCCACTTATATACCTGATTGGGCAATACGTCCTTGGTTCCCTTGGGTGCGTTGGTCAGCATGAGTTTCTACCTCCTGAAATAGATTGATTTTTTTACGCTGGATCATTTCCTCAATGCGCTGGATGTATAACGGATAGTTGGAAACGTTTGCCACACGTTCCAGTCGGTTTTCACCGGGGTAATAGACCTTGCTGATGCCTCCGGCCCCCAGTGCGATAATGGTCTGGTGTTCATCCATCATCCGGATATTATAGATATTTTCGGTTCCCTCCCTGGAAAAACCAATGTTTTCCAAAGCTCCGGCCATGTGTTTCTGGCGATACAGATAGTAGGGTTCAAACCCTTGCTGCTGAAGAAAATTCAGCCCGTCGGCCATCATTTCCCTTACGACCATGCTCCGGTGATAATGGTACTGGCTGTCCATTTCAATCAGCCGGGAGGCCCTTTTTACAGCCAAAGAGTGGAGGGTGATGTTTTCCGGCCCCAATACGCATAACTGCCTAAGGGTTTCCCGGAAATCCTCCGAGGTCTCTCCTGGCAGGCCGGCGATGACATCGGCATTGATCACTGGAATTCCAGCTTTTCTGGCATCGGCAAATGCGTGCCGGATTTGCTGCGCCGTGTGATTTCTGCCTATGGTGCTTAAAGTCTCATCCTTCATGGACTGGGGATTGATGCTGATTCGATTCACGCCGCGGGCTTTCATCAATTCCATCTTTTCCAGGGTAATGGTATCCGGCCGGCCGGCTTCCACGGTAATTTCCCTGCAGCGGGATAAATCGAAGGCTTTTTCCCACTCGGTCATCAGTTCGTTCAACTGCTGGGTCGATAAGGTGGTAGGGGTTCCCCCTCCCAGATACAGGGACTCGGGAAAGATTCCCAATCGCTTCATTTCTTCTCCCACATAACGGATTTCCATTTTCAGGGCCTCCAGATAGTGTTGGATCTCCTCCTCGTTGCCCTGATTAGAGGGAAAGGAGCAGTAGAGACATCGGGTCGGACAAAAGGGTATACCAATGTAAATTCCAGCAGAATCCGGCTCCGGTTTACCAATTCTCCGAACTTGATGCTGATACATCCGGAGGATCAACTGAGCTTTCCCCGGATGGAGTAAAAAGTCTTCCTCCAGGATCCTTTGAACCTGATCCGCCGATTTTCCCTGCTCCAGCATTTCACCCGTCAGCTTCACCGGGCGGATTCCTGTCAGGATTCCCCATTCGGGTTTCGTCCCCGTTAGTCGGGAGAGATCCCGATAAAGGCTCCGCTTCAAATCATTTTTTTCATCCCAAGAACCATTGCCACGATAATAAAAAGCAGAGGGTTCTGCAACATCACCGCTGTATTCTTCTGCAATTTTGTCCGCTTCTTCCTCCAGTCCCATACACTGGTACTGATCCGGTGTCAAAAATACATCGATCAGTTCCCGGAAAAGCTGCAGGGGATGGGTGGTGTCCAGGATAAATTTATACAAAGGGATTATTCCTCATTTCATTGCCAATGGTGGTGATTCCCATATGTCCCGGGAAAACCTGAGTATCCTCCGGCAGAACAAAAAGCTTATTGATAATAGAATGCCGGATTTCATCCAGCGAGCCTCCGGGGAAATCCGTTCGGCCGATGGACTGCTGAAAAAGAGTGTCTCCGCTGAAGAGGGCCTTGTCTGTAAGGATGCACATGCCTCCTTTTGTGTGGCCGGGAGTCAGGATAAATTTTAGTTCCATATTGCCGATTTGAAGCTGGTCTCCGTCCTCAACAGCCAAATCCGGTATCAGTTCCACCGGTTTTCCGGTCGTTTCCCTGGAAAAGTTCATGGAAGGAGTGGAAAGCATTGTCTTTTCTTCTTTGCTGGCAATCAGCCGGGCTTGAGGATAAAGACTTTGAAAGTCGGCCACGCCGCCGATATGGTCCCCATGACCGTGGGTCAGGATGATGTATTCCAGTTGAATCTGTTCCTCCTGAATGGTCTCCCGAATTTTTTCACTGTATCCACCCGGATCCACCATAAAAGCTTTTTGGGTGGTTTCGTCCGAAACCAGGTAGGTGTTGACCTGCAAGGGTCCTGTCATAAATTTCTGTATGCGCATAGTTGATTTCCTTTGTCATTATCTATAAATAGGTGATTATCGATTTTTCCTCTATCAGAACAGCTTGCGGCTGTCCAGTAAGATCGTTACCGGTCCGTCATTATGAATACGAACATTCATTTCAGCCTGGAAGATTCCCTCTTCCACCGAATGTCCTTTTTCTTTCATATTGTCAACAAAAACCCGATAAAGATCATTGGCCTCTTCCGGCCTTGCAGCACGGATAAAGCTGGGACGCTTTCCTTTTCTGGCATCTCCCAGCAAAGTAAACTGGGAAATAGCCAGGACCTGTCCTCCAATATCGGAAAGAGCCAGATTCATCTTACCCTCTTCGTCCTCAAAAACCCGGAGACCGGAAATTTTGTCTGCCATATAGACGGCATCAGCCGGACCGTCTCCGTCCTCTACCCCCAGCAGCACCACGAAACCTTTTCCAATGGCACCGTTCACCTTTCCTTCTACTGTAACGTCTGCTTCTGTCACTCGCTGTACAACTGCCCGCATGATTCCTCCTTCTGCCGTGATATATCTATTATGTCTTAGCCCGGTAAACATCGTTGACCCCTGGCACATTTTTCAGAGACCGGAGGATTTTTTCCATCTGGCTCTTATTGGATATGGAGAGAGTCATGGTGATGGTTACTACCTGTTCTTTAGAGCTTTTTGCATTGACGCCGGTAATATGAACATCCATATCTTCGCAAACTCGGGAAAGATCTGAAAACAACCCCTTCCGATCGTCGGCAATGATGGTGATGTCAGCGTTGTAGGACTTGTTCTGCTTGGCCTCATCCCAGACCACATCGATACAACGGGCCCGTTCTTCAGGCGGCAACGACAGGACGTTGATACAGTCTGCCCGGTGAACGGAAATTCCTCTGCCTTTAGTGATGAAGCCTACGATATCGTCTCCCGGAACCGGATTGCAGCATTTGGAGAATCGGATCAGTAAATTGTCGACACCTTCTACCGTAACCCCCGTCTGGTCCTTTTGGGAATAATCCTTCTTTTTCTTCTCGACGGCAATGTTTTTAATGTCGTTTTCTGCTTTTTTTGTTTCTTCCTGCTTTTCGTCGTTGTTGTACCCGATCAGCATACCGGCTACCTTGCTGAGAAAAGTGCCTCCCTGGCTCAACTGGGTATAGAGTTCTTCGGTTGAGGAAAGATTCAGCGATTTTACAACCTTGGCGATATTGGTATTTTTAATAATCTGCTGAGTATCTAAGCCCTTTTTCCGAACATATTTGTCCAGAAGGTCCTTGCCCTTGTCAACGGCATCCGACTTGTTTTCCCGTTTCAAAAAAGCCCGTATCTTATTGCGGGCATTGCTGCTTTTAGCAATCTTAAGCCAGTCGATACTGGGACCACTGGCATTGGGAGAAGTAACAATTTCAACGATATTGCCGTTTTCAAGGGTATGGTCGATGGGAACCATCTTGCCATTGACCTTTGCTCCGATGGTCTTAGCCCCGATAGCCGAGTGGATTTTAAATGCAAAATCCAAGGGCGTCGACCCAGCCGGCAGCTCGATAACGTCCCCCTTCGGGGTAAAGACAAATACCTGGCTGGCAAAGAGGTCTACCTTAAGGGTTTCCATAAACTCTTTCGGGTCGTTCATCTCCTTCTGCCATTCCAGGGTCTGTCTCAGCCAGGCTAGTTTAGTTTCCTCTTTATCGATGGAAACCCCTTCTTTGTACTTCCAGTGGGCGGCGATACCAAATTCGGCCACCCGATGCATTTCGTAGGTTCGAATCTGAATTTCGAAAGGATCCCCGTTGTCACCAATGACCGTGGTGTGAAGGGACTGATACATATTGGTCTTTGGCATGGCAATATAGTCTTTGAATTTGCCCGGTATCGGCCGCCACATGGTATGGACCACACCCAGTACTGCATAGCAGTCCTTAATGGTTTCCACGATGATTCGGACCGCAGTCAGATCAAAAATCTCATCCAGTTGTTTGTTCTGGTATTTCATCTTTCGGTAGATGCTGTAAAAATGCTTGGATCGGCCTGTAATCTCATAGGTGATGCTCAGTTCATCCAGGCTTTCCCGGATCTCCTGGACCACTTGGTCGATGATGGCTGCCCGCTGAGCCTTTTTCGCATTGACCTGGGTCACCAGATCATAATAAGCAAAGGGATCCAGGTGCTTTAAGGCGATGTCCTCCAGTTCAAATTTCAGGGTGTAGATACCCAGACGACTGGCCAGGGGAGCATAGATTTCAAGAGTTTCCTTGCATTTGTCGATGATTTTACGCTCGTCCATGTAATTGATCGTTCGCAGATTATGAAGCCGGTCTGCCAGCTTGATAATCAGGACCCGTATATCCTTGGACATGGCCAGAAACATTTTTCTCAGGTTCTCTGCCTGTCGTTCTTCCTTGCTCTCAAAAACGATGGATCCCAGCTTTGTCACCCCATCAACCAGATTGGTGATTTCCGGACCGAAGTCCTTTTCCAGCTGTTCTTTGGTATAGTCGGTGTCCTCTACGGCATCATGAAGCAGGCCAGCCACAATCGTCTCATCATCCATTCCCAGTTCAGCCAGAATAATGGCTACCGCTGCTGGGTGGATCATGTATGGCTCACCGGATTTCCGGAGCTGCCCCTGGTGCATGTTATCCGCGATCTGATAGGCTTTCCCTATGATTTCCACATCGTATTTCGGATTGATTTCCAGCAGGCTGTCTAAAAAATGCTTCATTGTTTCCATCGATTGCCCTCAGTTATTCTTTGTTCTTTTTTCGGGACTTGGCCCCTTTATATCGGGGGCCGCCGGTAATTCTGCAAAGCTCATAGTAGATGGGACTGGCTACGAATATCGAAGATGCACAACCCACAGTAACACCAATCATCAGAGGCAGTACGAATTCCCGGATTGCCGGACCGGTCATGATGAATAAAGGAATCATTACAAGCAGAGTGGTAAAGGAAGTCATAATAGACCTTCCAAGAGTCTGATTGATGCTGGTATCGATCAGTTCCTCGGTGTTGCTTTTCTTCATGATACCCAGATTTTCCCGAATACGGTCAAAGACTACAATGGTGTCATTGATGGAATACCCGACTACGGTCAGGACGCCGGCAATAAAGGGACTGTTGATAGTAATACTGAACAATCCATAAAAGGCCAGCACCATCAGGACGTCATGGGCAACTCCGACGATAGCAGCCAGACCGAATTTCCATTCAAATCGGATAATAATATAGATCAGCATGCCCAAAGAGGCGATGAGAACGGCTATGAGGGCATTGTTTCTCAGTTCCTGACCTACCGACGGTCCAAACTGCTCGATGGAAAGGACTTCCTTGTCGGAGACATCAAATGCCTCTTCCATTCCATTGATCAGTTCCTTTCTCTGATCATTATCCAGGGACTGAATCGTCCTGATGATGACCTGTTCCTGATTTTCTCCGGCATATACGATTTCACCATCTACGCCCTGGTTATCCAGTACTTGCTGAACGGCTGCAACCGGCTGATGAGACTTCAGATCCATCTGCAGCATGGTGCCTCCGGTAAAGTCGATACCGTAGTTATAGCCCCGGATTCCTCCGGCTCCCAGCCCGATTAGCAGAATCAGGACGGTAATGATGTAATAAACCTTCCGATGACGGATCACATTGAAATATTTTTTCATAGAAGGAATAGCCCGGTTATCCTCCGATACACCGAAGTATTTCTTTTTATTCAGAGATTTGATATCCGTCATGGCGCTGAGCAGCAGATTGGTTACTACAACTGCGGAAAATACGCTGGCAACGATACCAATCATCAAGGTCATGGCAAAGCCTTTTACTGTTCCGGAACCGAATTGATAAAGAACCACAGCAGCGATGATCGTGGTTATCTGAGAATCCAGAATGGTGCTCATAGCCCGGCGGAAACCGGACTGTACCGAAACCCGAATGGACTTGCCGTTGCAGATTTCTTCTTTGATTCTGGAAAAAATGATGACGTTGGCATCCACCGCCATCCCGATGGCCAGTATGATACCCGCTATTCCCGGAAGGGTCAGAACGCTGTTCATGGCCACCATCACCCAGAGAACGATGAGCACGTAAAGGAGCAGGGCCATATTGGCAGCCAGTCCCATGATGCGGTATAAGACCACCATTAGAATCAGCAGGGCAACCAGTCCGATAGCCCCAGCCACCACCGAGGCTTCCAGAGCATCAATGCCGATTCGAGCCGTCTGAATGGAAGTATCCACCTCTGTCAGAGAAACGGGCAGGGCTCCTCCCCGAATCAAAGCGGCAAGATTGACGGCTTCATCCTGTGGAAACCCTCCGGTCACACCGGCGGTGATAATAGCTTCTCCATTGGCGATGACATCTTGTACAACTGGTGAAGAAATGACCTGATCATCCAGTACGATCATGATGGCGTTACCCGGTACTCCCTGAGTTACGGAAACGATCTGACCGCTGACTGCCCGCCTTGTGGCGTCTGCAAAGGCTGCCGTGCCTTCTTTGTCAAAATCCAAAGATACGGCATAGCCGCCTTTTTCCTGATCCTGGGTGACTCCGGCGTTTTCCACCATACCGCCATCCAGTACTACTTTCCCGTCGGCAGTTACAAATTTAAGCTGAGCCGTCTTTCCTATGGATTCAATCGCCTCTTCCGCGTTTTCTGCTCCAGGAAGCTCCACCCGTACCCGATTCTCCCCTTCTATGGTGACCACCGGTTCGGACAATCCCATCTGATTGACCCGTTCTTCAATAACGGCCTGAGTCTGTTCCATCAGACGCTTCAGGTCTTCCCCTTTGGCATCGGTCTGGGCTTCCATGACTACATAGACGCCGCCTTTGATATCCAGTCCCAGTTTGATTTTATCCTGAATGGGTCCAAACCCGCCAATCCCGGTCAGGGTGGCGATCCAGCCCACAATTATTATAAGAATAGTAACGACGGATGCAATCCATTTAGCTTGTTTGTTCATTCCGGTTCTCCCTTGCTGTTGATAAAATTCAACATAAAAATATGTTACATTACATTTTACACTTTTTGCCGGTAAAAAACAACAGAAATATAGGCTTTTGAACGCTTTTCAGATAATTAGCCCCCTTTTGATTAATGATGGGTTTTTTCGGGTATTATCTAAAAAAATGGAGGTGCATTATGGATTTTAAACAAGACGAAAACAGAATTTATCTCACGGACCCGGATGGAAAAACCATTGCAGAGGTCAATATCCCGGAAAAAGAACCGGGAGTTCGGGATATCGAACGAACCTTTGTAGATGATTCCCTGCGGGGACAAGGTATTGCGGACAAACTGCTCAGCGCAGTTGCAGACCGGCTTCAGGATGAAGGAAAAAAAGCCATTCCCTCCTGCTCCTATGCGGTCAAATGGTTTGGCAATCATCCGGAACACGAAGGTCTGGTAAAGAAATAAGCGCTAAATTCTAAAGGTTCATCAAAAAATCCCCCAATATAGGGGGATTTTTTATTTCATATGCAAATCCTTATTTTTCAAGAACTTCTACATCTTCTGCAGGAACCTCAATAACCGCTTCTTCTGTCTGCGGTGCAGGATCGGCAGCTTCCTGTTCAGCAACCGGGGCTGCTGTTTCTTCTCCATTTTTCTTGCCAAGCTTCTTCGGCATAACCTTTTTTGATTCTTCCGGAGCAGCTTCTTCAGTTGCAGTCTTGGCTTTTCGGGCTGCAGCCTGATCACTGTTGACAACCTTGGAGATGGACCATCTCATTACCTCAAACTTGATTTTATCGGCTCCAACCTGAATAATCAGGGATTCATCCTTCAGCTTAACTATTTTTCCGCAGAGTCCGCCGATGGTGATGATTTCGTCACCAACCTGAAGGCTGTTCCGCATCTGAGCAGTTTCCTTCTCTCTCTTTTTCTGGGGTCGGATCAGTAGAAAGTACATAATGAAAATTAGTAATATCAGGGGCATTAATTGCATGGCTGTATTCATAAATTTTCTCCTCCTAGTCATGTTTCACGACTTAATTATAAAGTTGGTGCCGGCGATGGGGGTCGAACCCATACGGTGTTGCCACCACGGGATTTTGAGTCCCGCACGTCTGCCAATTCCATCACGCCGGCGCATCTTTTTCAATATTAGCACATATTGGCAGAACTTTCAATCATTATTTGAGGGAAGTTCTCCTGCTTTCCGGCGGTTTTTTTAGACAAATATTAAATGTATCGACGGAGCAATTCTCTTAGAAACTCATCGAATCCATAGTTTTCTGCCGTTCTTTGAAGTTCCCCGACCTTTTTTATCTGCTCCTCGTTCAAACGCTTCATATCCTGGATTCCCCGGACCAGCCCGATTCGCCGGGCAATCTGGTAAGACCTTTGATTCTCAGGGGAGAGTCCTTCCAATTCCTCAAATACTGCCAAAATCTGCTCCTTGTCCTGGGGCAGGGTTCCCTTCACGTTTTCCAGCAGATTGATGATGTGGTCGCTGACGATCCTACTGTTGCACGAATGGAGCTCTTCAATGAAATGCTTTAGCTCAAGAGCTTTTTCCAGATCGGTGCATTCCGTAAGTTGGCCTTCATCGATCAGCGTCTGCATGCCGCTTCCTGCTTTGGAAACGAAGGTTCGAATCCGGATATAATCGGGATTGATGCGGTTCATGACATCCGCCGTTTCCCTGTAATTCTCTTCCGATAATTCTCTTCCTCCCACTCCCGGCATAAAATAGACAGAAAGCTGAATCCCGGCTTCCCGGATCCGGAGCCCGGCTTCGATTTCCTGCTCTTTCGTGGTTCCCTTTTGAATCAGAGTCAGCACCCTGTCCGATCCGGATTCGTACCCGGAGTGGATTCGGTTCAGGCCTGCCTCCTTGAGAATCTTATAATCCTCTACCGATATTCTGGATAAAGTATCTGCCCGTCCATAGGTCGTAATCCGATCGATGGCAGGGAATTTTTCTTTCAGATATCTGAGGATTTCTGCCATTTTAGCCGGCTGAAGGACAATAGAGTTGGCATCCTGCAGAAATGCAGAACGGCAATCTTCATAGTAACCAGTGGCTTTCATCCCGTCGATGTCCTGCTTGATTTCTTCAACAGACCTGATTGAAAAAGCATCCCCTTTATAAAGAGTGCAGAAATGGCATCGATTCCAGGTGCAGTTTCTGGTTACCCGAAGCAGCAGGCTCTGGGCTTCACTGGGTGGCCTTATTGGACCCTGCTCATATTGATAGGCATATTCCATTTGTATTTCCTCTTTTCCAATTTAGCTGTTCTATTATACCAGGTTAAAAAAATACAGATACGGGGCCCTTCGCCTTGTATCTGCATTTTAATGATTTGGTGCGGCCGATGGGATTTGAACCCATACGATCTCTCACACGCCCCTCAAGCGTGCGCGTCTGCCGATTCCGCCACGGCCGCAGGTTGTGTTCCCACATTTTCATATGTTAACACAAAGAAAACCGAAAGTAAAGTTCTTAATCTTATTTAAATTGGATTTTCCTCGGATTTTTCCCCTTCCTGTTCCGGAGCATCTGCAACCGGTATTGTCCTCTGATAACTCCAGGTATCTGCATCCCGATAGATGTGGAAAAACAAGGGCTGAACAGTTCCCAGGAAATCCACGGAAGTCAGTACGCCATAGGTTTTATAGACCAGGGGATAGTAAGGCAGTTCCTCCTGAATAATCGACCTTACTTTTTTATAGGCTGCCAGCTTTGAGTCCGGATCCTTCATGGAGCGAAGCACATCCAGGGCTCCATCCACTTCCGGATTGGCGAAGCCTGCCGGATTTCCGCTGTATGATCGGAGCAAGTAACGCAAATCGTAGTTTTCTCCCATTTTTGCCCCACCCAGATAGATGTCATAATTCAGGGACTGAAGCGACCGAAGATAAACATCCTGAGGTTCCTGTCGTACCGTTACTTCAAAGCCAGCTTTGCGTAAATCCTCCGCTATCTGTTCCGATGCCAGTTTCCTGGATTCATTCCCTTCGTTGATTAAAATCTCCAGGGACAGTTTATTCTCTTCCCCATCTTCCAGTATGCCATCCCCATCCGGATCCTGATAGTTCAGTTTTTTCAGAATTTCCCCGGCTTTTTCCGGGTCCTGGGGGTAAGAATCCCCATCATTCTTGACTCCCCAATATCCAGGGAAGTATAGGGAATCGGTCAGAACCCCATTGCCGTAATAACTGTAATCCAGGATTTCTTCCGTATTTACGGACAGGGCGATAGCCTTCCGCATCTCCTTGTTATTGAATGGGGGGCGCGTAGTATTAAAGCCGATCCACTCCACTTCATTGGAAAGAAAGGATTCCATGTCCGCTTTCAAATTGCTGTAGTCCACATCCCTGGTCAACTTTTCAGAAAAAGCCACCGTAATCAGATTCGGATCGATCAGATTCAGATTTTCACTTTCCTTGGGAATGATCCGAAAAACCAGTTGATTTCCGGGTACTTCTCCGGAATACTCCACATTTCCTTCTAGAATCAGCTCGGAGTAGGGATTAAAGGAGGCAATCTTATAGGGGCCGCTGGTCATGGGCAGCATGTTAATGTCCGACTTAATCGCTTGATTGTAGTCCCGGTAGCTTTTTTGATTCAGTATGGGAAAAGTCAGATCCTCCAGAGAAAATTCATTTTCCCTGCCATATCGAAGGATGACCGAATCGTCTTGAATCCGAACCTGAAGGATTGGGGTTACCTGAGTCTGATACAGGGTCTGACCCGTATAGGATGCCCTCTTATAGGCTTCAATGGAAAACTGGACATCTTCCGGGCGAATGGAGGACCCATCCGCCCAGCGGGCATCCTCCTTCAATTTCAGCGTCAGAGTTCTGGTCCCTTCATCCAACTGGAAGGAACGGACCAGGTCTTCCCGGGCCTTCAGGGATTCATCCAGCTGAAAAAGACTGCGATACAGCAGCTTGTTCAAATAATAAACATCCCGGTCCTTGGAAGTAACCGGATTCAGCGTTGAAATCCGATCCATGGACAGGATTCCTTTTTCCACGATTTCTGTCGGTTGCTCCGGATCCGTCTGATACTGGAAGAATTCCGTAGCCTGGGTACATCCGCCCATACTGAATACCAGGACCAGTAGGAGTAAAATGGTAATATATCGTTTAATATTAAAATTCATATTGTTTCAGTTCTTGAAGGATCTGGGCCTTCAATTCCTCTCTACCCTTTGAATTGTCCAGAACGAGATCACCTTTTGTATTTCTCATCTCACGGGACATCTGACTTTGTATCCGCTTCAGGATTTCTTCCTCTCTAAGACCATCTCTCTTTTGTATCCGTTCCACCCGGACTGCATCCGGTGCGTCCACCACCCAAACCCTGTCCGTCAGCTGATCAAATCCAGTTTCGAAAAGAAGGGCAACGTCCAGAAAAACCAGGGTTGTCCCCGTTTCCTTCAGAGACTCCAGTCGTTCCAGGATAACCCGGTAAATTTCCTTATGGGTAATGCTGTTCAGCACGGAAAGCTTTTCCGGATCACTAAATACGATTTCCCCGATATGCTTCCGGTTCAAAGTGCCGTCCTGCTGGAGGACTTCCGTTCCAAAAACCCTGACGATTTCATCATAGGCCGGCCTATGAGGCTCCACCACTTCTCTGGCTATCCGATCCCCATCCACTACCGGGATACCCTGCTCCTTCAATATATCCGACACGGTTGATTTGCCGCTGCCGATTCCTCCGGTTAAACCGATTATTATCATCCCGTGCTCCTGTTCTTATGCATCTGCGGTTACTTCAGGGAATACCAGTCCTGAGCCCAGTTGACCTCAACGGCTAGGGGAACTTTCAGCGACATGGCATGGACCATGGCGTCTTCTATGAGAAATTTAATCTGCTCCAGTTCCTCCTGATGAGCTTCGATGATCAATTCGTCGTGAACCTGGAGGATGAGCCTGGATTTCATCCGATCCCCTATAAGCTTTCTGTAAACCCGCAGCATGGCAAGCTTGATGATGTCTGCAGCACTTCCCTGCAGGGGGCTGTTCATCGCCAGCCTTTCTCCCAATTGTCTGACTACAAAACTGGCGCCCTTGATTTCCGGAATGTATCTCCGTCGGTTCATGACAGTGGTCACATATCCCTTTTCTTTTGCCTCTGCAACTGCCCGGTCCATATATTCCCGAACCTTCGTATATTTATCAAAATAATCATGAATGTATTTTTCAGCTTCTTTTCTGGGAATATTCAATTCCGTGGAAAGACCGAATCCGCTCATCCCATAGATAACTCCGAAATTGACAGCTTTCGCGTTGCTTCTTTGCAGGGGAGTCACTTCTTTTTCCGGAACTCCGAAAACCCGGGAGGCTGTTATGGTGTGAATATCGTCCTCCCGTTGGAAAGCCTCCAGTAAAAGTGGATCCTCCGAAAGATGGGCCAGCAGTCGCAGCTCAATCTGGGAATAGTCCGCGCTGACCAGGGTGTACTGATCATCGGAGGTCCGGAAGGCTTTTCTCAGTCTCCGTCCATAGTCTTGTTTAATGGGAATGTTCTGTAAGTTCGGCTCGGTACAGCTGATGCGACCGGTAGCTGCTACGGTCTGTTGGAAATGGGGGTGGATCTTCCCGTCTTCGCCGATCAGGGGCATCAGCCCTTCCACATATGTACTTTTCAATTTAGATAGAGTCCGGTATTCCAGGATAGCGGGTATGATTTCGTGTTCTTCTGTCAGCCTCTCCAGCACCTCAGCACTGGTAGAATAGCCTGTTTTTGTTTTTTTCCCCGCCTGCAGACCTAATTTCTCAAAAAGGATGGGGCCCAACTGAGCCGGGGAATTCAGATTAAATTCTTCACCAGCCAATGCGACGATCCGTTCTGTCAGTTCCTTCAGTCTTCCTTCTATTTCCTCTCCAATCATCTGCAGTTCCTGGCGATCGGTACTAAATCCATGCTTTTCCATGGCAGCCATGATCTCGATCAAGGGAAGTTCCAACTCAAAGGCCAGCTTCTCCCCTTCCTGCTCTTTTAACCTTTCTTCGAAAAGGACTTTCAGATTATCGACTGCCCGGCACCAAGCCCAGCCATACTCCATAATCTTTTGATTATCCTCTCCAAACAGGTTCATCTGGCCGGTTTCTTTCAGAAATTCCTCTTCACTCTGAAACTCCTCGTGATAATATTCGGCCATCAGTACTTTTAAATCATAATTGCTTTTGGACGGATCCAGGACATATTGAACCACTGCCGTATCAAAAGCTGTGTTAAAAAAGGAATCCGTCCCTTCCGGAAGGAATTTTTCCGGATTCCCCAATAAAGAAAGCAAAGCAAAATAATCCCGAACCAAATTGTGGCCGGTAAGAGGTATTCTTCTTTTTACGACTTCCTCCCCGAAGGTCCGGATCATTTCCGGTGAATTGCCGTCTATAAAGAAGCATTGGTCACCGGAGGCAAAAACAATGCCATCGATTCTTATTGGCCCCACATGATTGTTGTCGGTGAAGACCTTCAGTATGAGTCCTTCCCTTTTAATAGCCTGGCGGACATCCTCCTCGGATTTCAAGATATTCACCTTTTTCCCCATGGATTCTTTCAGGATCTCTGGCGAACTCTTCTCCATTTCGGGCGCCGATTTCATTTTTTTAAGAAAACTATTAAATTCCAGCTTGCTATATATATTAATTAATTCATTAACATTTGGCTCTTCGTTTCGGAATTCATCAAAATCAACGTCAATCGGGACATTGAGATGAATCGTGGCCAGTCGCTTGCTCATAAGGGCTAACGGAGCATTTTCTTCAATGATATTCCGTATTCGATCCTGCTTGATTTCCGAGGAACAGGCAATGAGATTCTCAACAGTCCCGTACTCCTGTATGAGCTTTCCCGCTGTTTTTTCTCCCACTCCCGGCAATCCCGGAATGTTGTCGGAGGAATCTCCCATCAGCCCTTTGTAATCCACAAACTGTTCCGGCGGAAATCCGTACTTGTCGATCATAGCCTGACGGTCATAAATCTCAAATTCTGAGATGCCTTTTTTGGTAATCAGAACTTTTGTTTTTTCCGATGCCAGCTGGAGTTCGTCCTTATCCCCGGAAATAATCAATGGCAGAAGACCCTTCTCTTCTGCCTCTCTGGCAATGGTTCCTATGATATCATCCGCTTCAAAGCCATCTAATTCCAGCATTTTGATATTCATGGCCTGCAGCACTTCCTTGAGGATCGGCAGCTGCATAGCCAGTTCCGGAGGCATTTTTTTTCGGCCTGCCTTGTACTCCGCAAATTCTTCATGACGGAAAGTCGGAGCTTTTCGGTCAAAGGCTACCGTAATATAGCCGGAAGGATAATCCTGATGGATTTTGTTCAGCATGTTCAGAAAGCCGTATACTCCCTGAGTATAGATTCCTTCCCGGGTGATCATGGGACGCTGCATCGCATAATAGGCCCGGTTGATCAGGCTGTTTCCGTCAATAATGATTATTCGATCCTGCATATCTTTCCTTCCTGCCCCTGGTAGCTGACCGGGATCCTGTTGGATTCGCCGGACTCATCAATTTCTGTTAATTCAATATGGATCAGAAACACTTCCGGTTCTGTTTCCTCCCAGTTCAGCACTTCGTATTCCTGTCCGGCTAATTCCTCTGCCAGAAGGTCCAGGTACGGATCTACAGGCTGAGGAGGGAGGGCCATCATCATCGTCTCTTCCGGTGCCGGTTCATCCTGTTCGGGGGTTGCTGTCATACGAACTTCAGGGGCAGGGGGATCCATATTCCCTTCTCCACCGACGCCCATATCCTGCAAGGTCCCTGTAGCCGGATCCAGAGGAATCGGTTCCTCTGCAGGAGCTTCCCCTTCGGACTCAGGGGCTGCTTTTTTCATCATTACCCCATCCGTCTCTGCTGCTTTTTCCGGCTGATAGAAGAAATCCCCCATCTGACTGCCCATAACCAGGGAAAACAGACCCAGCATCAGCACCGCTGCCAGAGATGAAAATCGCAGGATCCGGTTCTTTTTTCTCCGCTCTCTTATTCTCTTTCCTTCTTCTTTGATGGCTTCCGAAACCCTGGCTTTCGCTTCCTCCGGCATGGCAACAGAAGGAAGGTTCATCAGCTTTTGCTGGAGCGCTTCCATCTCTTCCATTTCTTTATGACAGGAAGAACATTGGTCCAGGTGCTCTTCAATCATCCTGGTCTCAGCTTCTTCCGTTAAGCCTTCTAAATATAAAGGCAGGTGTTCTTTAATCTGTTGGCAGTTCATGGTTTTCCTTCCGGTTTTGATCAGGTTTTCACTATTTTACGATTTGGACGGGATTGGGACGCCTTTTGTTCCCTTCCCTCCGGAGGCCTGATCATGATAAATTTCCCGAAACCGGTGCCGGGCTCTGGATATCCTTGATTTGACCGTGCCGATGCCGCAGTTCAGGATCTGACTGATCTCTTCATAATGAAACCCCTGAATATCTCTGAGAATCAGGATTTCCCGGTGTTCCTCCGGCAACTGGTTCAGACACCATACTATGTATTCTCCGTCTTCCTTATGAATCAGGACCTGCTCCGGAGAAGAGGAAGAGTCCGGAATGTCCATGGTATATTCTTCGTCATTTTCTTTAAAAAGGGATTCGGTTTCTGGCCGGCTCTTGTTTTTTTTGATCATATCGTTGCAGGTATTGACCACGATCCGGTATACCCAGGTATCAAAGCTGCTTTCTCCCTTAAAACCCGCCAGGTTCCGGTATATTTTGATAAAGCTTTCCTGCAGGGCATCGGAGGCATCTTCATGGTTTTTCAGATAACGGAAAGCCAGATTATAGGCTTTTGTCCTACACGAAAAAAGGAGGGCCTCGAAACTCTCGTCGTCCCCCATCAACGCTTTCCGGATCAATTCATTTTCCCCATCTCTCGGCGTCATGTCTTCCTTCCAAATTCTTCAGCAATATGATATTATTATAGCAAATAACCAAAGGAGAATAAAGACAAATGTACGATTACCACTCACATTCTGATTTCTCAGACGACTGCACCACCCCACTCCGGGATATGGTGCGGGCGGCTGTTACCGCCGGAATTCGGGAACTTGCTGTAACGGATCACTATGATCCGGACTATCCGGACCGAAACTTCCCCTTCGAACTGGATTTTTCCGCATATCATAAGGGCCTGGAGGAAGTGGAAAAGGAGTTTTCCGATCGGATCCGGATTGTGAAAGGGATTGAAATCGGTATCCAGCACGGGGATACCAATCAAAAGTGCCGGGAAACCGCAGCTGCCTATCCCTATGATTTTATCATCGGCTCTTTCCACTGTACAGGTGGACAGGATTTGTACACCGAATATTTCAAAACTCGCTCCGACGAAGACGGGGTTGCAGAATTTTATGAGTATGTTTATCAGGGGATCCGGGATTTCCAGGATTTCGATGTACTGGGCCACATCAACGTCATCGACCGTTACGTGAAACAGATTCCGGATTACAAACCCTATATGGAGACCACCGAAGCCATACTCAAAGAACTGATTACCCTTGGAAAGGGTATTGAAATCAATACCTCCAGCTTCCGCTACGGCATGAACGGCAGGACTACCCCCTCTTCCGAAATCCTTACCCTGTACAAGGATTTAGGAGGCGAGATCATCACCTACGGCTCCGATGCCCACCGGGAAAGTCATCTGGGGTATAGGTACAAGGAAGCCATGGAAATCCTGCAACATCACGGATTCCGCTATCTGGCCACCTTCCGGGAAAGAAAATGCACCCCAATCCTTATTCGATAGCTGCCCTGTAAAAGACACGGACCCCCCAATGGGAATCCGTGTCTTCTTATTTTGTTATTCAAAATTGTTATTCAAAATCCCTGGCTGCAGGCAGACCGTAAGCCGGTTCCGCCATCCGGGCAGCCCGGTTGATAGCCTTGGCCATCACATGGGTGGCTAAAGCCCCCAGTGCATCCGGACCTACCTCCACCTCTCCGGTAGCCATGACAAAGATCGTATCTCCGTCTGCCGAAGTGTGAACCGGGCGTATCGCTCTGGCAAAACCGTTATGAGCCGTTGAGGCCAGCTTGTTTGCCTGGCTTTTCGTCAACTTTGCATTGGTGATGATGCAACCGATGGTGGTATTTCCGCTGAATACATTTCGGTTCTTGCCAATTTCCTCAAACATGATTTCTTCCGAGTTGGACAGGGATTTTTTATCCTCTGTAAGGATTCCAGCGATCCGTTCTCCCGTATCCACATCCACCACGTCTCCGAGGGCATTGACCGCTACGACGGCAGCGCACTGGACATCCCCAAGCTGCAGGGCATAAATGCCCAGTCCGCTTTTCATCATCCGCTCGATTCCAAGGAATTTTCCGACGGAAGCACCTGTACCGGCTCCCACATTTCCCTCTTTCGGCTCTCCTTCTTCGGAATTCACACAAGCCTCATAACCCATTTTTTTATCCGGCCGGCATTTGGGATCTCCCACCACCAGGTCAAACAGGGAGGCTCCACAGACAATGGGGACTACTGCAACACCCACATCAAAGCCGATTCCCTTTTCTTCCAGATATTCCATGGCTCCGGATCCGGCATCCAGGCCGTAGGCACTTCCTCCCGACAGCATGACCCCATGGATCCGTTCTACCATATTGACCGGCTTTAGCAGCTCAGTCTCCCTGGAAGCAGGGCCGCCGCCCCGAACATCTACGCCGGCCCAGGCACCTTCTTTACAGAGAATAGCTGTACAGCCAGTACCTCCAGCCTCATCCTGGGCGTGTCCTATCCGGATTCCTTTGATATCTGTAATGTTGATTTCTTTCATCTTTTCACCTTTTTATTAAATTGCCAGGAAAGCCGGAATAGCCTGGATCAGAGCAATGATAACGCCTACCACAGCTTCTCCTCCCAGCAAACCGGAAGCGATGATCATTCCATTTCCACCCTTTTCAAACTGGGGAGCAAATTTTTGTACCAGGAATCGGGCAGCTCCTCCGATAAAGGCTGTCAGGGACAGATAGAAAGGCAGATACACACCAAGACCTAAGGTCATGACCGGGAAGTTCAGGATATATAGGATGCATCCTGCAACCAGGCCGATGAGGAAGGAAGCCATATGGGGAATCCCACCAACCATTGCAGATACGGCGGCAGCCTGAGGGGCAACGAACATTTCCGGGTTTCCGAAGGCAGTCGGGCCATAAGCTGTTAGAATGACGTAGAATACGCCGACAGACACAAAGGCTCCTACCAGTCCGCCGATGCATTCTGCGATCCACTGTGCTTTGGGATCGGTTTTCAGAATATATCCGGCCTTGAAGTCATTCATGACATCGCCGGCCAGGCCGCAGGCAATGGCTACAATTGCGGCTACGAAGAAAGCTTCTGTCTGGCCGATACTGGATACGGCTTTTGCTGCCAGCAGAACGATAATACCAAATACTTCCATGGGGTTAATGCCGGACTGACCAACCATCTGGGCTGACATGGAAGTAGCCAGCCAGACTCCAAGAATGGTGATGATGCTGGCAACGACTCCCATACCGGTCAGGGTGGCAAAAACAGCGGCTAACAGCACCATGACAATGGGTGCCCATCTTAGGCTGATGAATCCCTGTCCCAGGGCTTCCTTGCTGAACATGGGGCCGAAGATTTCTTTTGCCTTCGGCAGAATCCCTTTCACGATGATACCGATACCGGTTCCTACCATAAGGCCGATACCAAGGGATGATTTAATCGCGGCAGCTGTGGCAGAATCCCAAAGTCCAGCTTCTGTACCACCCACCAGGATTCCGAAATCACCAATGATAGCTCCCAGGAACCAGACTCCGACGAAGACAGGACCAATGACATATCCTACCCCTATCAGCATGGGAGACCACCAGACTCCTGTCAGCGAACCATAGCCCATCATCTTGCTGTTAAGCAGGGCTGCCGGAAATGCAGCAAACCAGTCCCGGATAACCGTGAACACTGCAGCAATTCCCATGGAGGTGAATAGAATGATGGATTTTTTACCCCCCTCATCACCAACAATCAAAGTTTCAGCAGCAGCCTGTCCCATAGGATAAGGCAGTTCCTTGGTAACGACAAAATATTTTCGTATGAGTGCGGTAAAAATCAATCCCAGCAGCACACCACCCAAAACCACCACCATCAACTTCAGCAGATTAATATCCGCATCGGGATTGAGCATGAAGATTCCCGGTAGTGTAAAGGCCAGTCCACCAGCAGTCATCGCACCGGCTGACATGGCGGTATGGGTGACGTTGATTTCATTGATGTTGGATTTACCCAGCAGTTTCAGGAAAAACATGGAGACCAGGGCTACGAAGATAATGGGCCATGGGAGGGCCCCCAGCTTCAGTGCCACGTACATGGAGCTCATGGTGAGGACAACAGCACCGATTACACCGATAACCATGCCCCGGACCGTAAGCTGCTCCTTGAATGAGGTCGCATACTTTACGCCTTTTGTTTCTTGTGACATAATTCTTCCTCCTTATAAAAATGAATGATGGCCTATATAAACCGCGGAATGCGGCTTATAACTTAATATTTCATCCGGTTATAGGGGACTTTATTTCTTTAAACTGCTGAACAAATCCAGTATATCCTATTTTTCTCTATATTTCCACTCCTTCATCGCTTTCACATTTATTGGGATCAAGGCAGCTTTTTTGCCCTGGAAGTTTTTTTCCATGACTTTTTCCAGACTTTCCAGACTGACCACGCCGGTGACCCGGGCGATGGCTCCCATCATGACCATGTTGGAAACTTTATCATTTTTCAGCTCCATTGCCAGTCCGCTGCAATCCACTTCATGAATGACCACATCGGTTCTGGAAGATGGTATGTCGATGATGGAGGTATTGATGAACAGGTCCCCTCCCGGAACAAGCAAGCCTTCGAATTTTTCCAGGGATGGTCCGTTCATAGCCACAACCGCCGTTGCAGCAGAAACCACCGGAGACGAAATTTCCTTATCCGAAATGATAACGGTGCAGTTGGCGGTGCCTCCCCGCATTTCCGGTCCGTAAGAAGGCATCCAGGTAACTTCCTTTCCTTCCAGCATACCGGCATAAGCCAGCATCTGGCCAATCAGCATGACACCCTGACCGCCAAATCCGGCAATGATGATTTTATGGGCAGCCATTATTTCACCTCCTCAGGACACTTGATCATTCCCAGGGGATAATAGGGAATCATGTTGTCTTTCAGCCATTTCAGAGAATCAACCGGATTCAGCCCCCAGTTGGTGGGACAGGTGGACAGCAATTCCACAAAAGCAAAGCCCAGCTTCATTTCCTGGACACGGAAAGCCCGCTCCACCGCCTTCTTGGCTTTTCGGATATTCGCCGGTGAATCCAGAGAAACCCGTTCGACATAAACGGCTCCATCAATGGTGCTGATCATCTCCGACATTCGGATTGGTTTACCGGAAACCGCTTCCTGTCTACCACCTGAAGTGGTGGTGGATTTTTGTCCGATCAGGGTCGTAGGCGCCATCTGGCCCCCGGTCATGCCGTAAATGGCATTATTGATAAAGAATGTGCAGAATTTTTCTCCCCGATGGGCAGCATGGATAATTTCAGCCGTACCGATGGAAGCCAGATCTCCATCTCCCTGATAGGTAAAGATGGTAGCATCGGGATGAACCCTCCGTATACCGGTAGCAACAGCAGGCGCCCGGCCGTGTGCCGCTTCGCACATATCCACATTCATGAACTGATGGGCCAGAATGCTGCATCCTACAGGTGCAACACCGATGGTATCCCCCAGCTTTCCGGACTCATCCAGCACTTCCATGATGATCCGATGGGCGATGCCGTGGGTACATCCAGGACAATAGGAAGTCTCAACCGGCAGCATGCCTCTGGTGTATTCGAAAATCGTTTCCATTACCGGTTCACCTCCATTTTCTTTGTCTCATCCACTATGTCCTGAGGGCTTAAGAGGATTCCCCCAACTTTATTGATCAGGGAAACCGGCCACCTTCCGGCGGATGCCAGCTGAACATCCTGGATCATCTGGCCCATGGACAGTTCTACAGAAATCAGTTTTTTCACCTGTGGGCCTAACTCTTGGAAGGCTTTTTCCGGGAAGGGCCATAGGGAAACAGGGCGTACCAGGCCCGCTTTAATCCCCTCTTCCCGAAGCATCTGGATGGATTCCTTCACGATTCTGGCAGTGGAGCCATAGGCCACATAAATTATTTCTGCATCCTCCGTCTGATACAGCTCATATTCCGGCAACTCTTCGGTTGCTGTTTGATATTTTCCATACCAGCGGGTCAGGTTTTCCTCCAGGGCCTCCGGTACTAAAAACAGGGATTTGATCACGTTGTGAGGCCTCTGTTCCTTATGGCCGGTCAGCGCCCAAGGCTTCACAGAAGGAATATCTTCTTCTCTGAGCGGTTTTTTTTCTTCAGGCAGGAGAACCGGCTCCATCATCTGCCCCAACATGCCATCGGCCAGGATCATCACCGGATTTCGATAACGATCCGCCATCTCAAAGGCTTTTCCGATCAGATCCACCCCTTCCTGGATGGAGGCTGGCGCATAGACGATGACATGATAATCTCCGTTGCCTCCTCCTCGGGTAGCCTGGTTGTAATCGGCCTGGCCCGGCTGGATGGTTCCGATGCCGGGGCCTCCCCGGGATACATTGATCAGGACCACCGGCAGCTCGGTGGAACAGAGAAAGGAGATGCCCTCCTGCATCAAGGCAATACCCGGAGATGAAGAGGAGATCATCACCCTTCCTCCGGCTACGGCACCGCCATAAGCCATATTGATCGCTGCCAGTTCGCTTTCTGCCTGAACAAAAGCACCTCCCCGCAGAGGCAGCTCCCGGGACATGTACTCGGTCAGCTCGTTCTGGGGGGTGATGGGGTATCCGAAATAAAAGCGACATCCATTCCGCAGGGCAGCCTCAGCAAAGGCTTCATTACCCTTCATCAGTTTCTTTTCCGTCATGATCCTCCTCCTTTATTCCTTATATAGCCGTATTGCTCCGTCGGGGCAGATCATCGTACAGCTGCCGCAGCCGATGCACAGGTTGGTATCCGTTACCCCGGCTGGATGATATCCCTTACTGTTGACTTTATCTTCGTTAATAAAAAGAATTTTCTTTGGACAGACTGAAACGCAAAGTTCGCAGCCTTTGCATCTATCCTCAGAAAATTCAACAATCGTTTTAATTGCCATCTGAATTCCTCCTATAAAGCGGATCGTTCAGCGATCCAGCCATTCCGGCCTCATAAAAAGGGTTAATGGGAAAACATCCTCCTGACAAGAAACAGGCATCCGTTCTTTTATGATGGAGTGATACTTAATCGGGATACCGGCTAAGTCGGATACCTCCCTGGCCAGCTCCATCCCCTTATCCAAATCTTCTCTGGTCGTTTCCCGAAGCATATGGGTATTATTGACCAATGCGGTGACCGGCAGCCCAATCTCCGCCTCTATGGTTTTTAGATAACGGATATTTTTTTCCGCCGTATCGGTTTCCGGACGGTTTCCATTCAGTACAAAGAGAATTTCCGTTTCCTCCGGATTGGTCAAATATTTCCGGTATTGGATCAGGATCCTGGCACCGCTGTCATCACCCCCTGCATCCAGCACCACATGGCAATCCTTGTCCTCAAGGGGTGCGCGTATGCCGGGATCCAAAGCAGGCAAGTCTGAGGTAATATCCCTTCCGAATACATTGCTGTATAGGGCGATTCCTTCCTCTTCCAACAATTCCTGTCTTTCCCTGCTTCGAAAATAGGGATTGGCAATGTCCAAATCCACCAGAGCCGTTTTCAGGCCCTGGCGGACCAGGTGCAATGCATAATTGATGGCAAACTCCGTCTTGCCACTGCCATAGTGACCGACAATTACCGTGATTCTCTTCATTTTTCGTTCCGTTGTTTAAATTTGATCAGATTGGTCAAAGTATGGTTTACCGGGGCTGGTATGCCGACTTTTTCCCCTTCCCGAACAATGGCTCCGTTGATCATATCGATTTCCGTCTGTTTTCCGTTGGTGATATCCTGAAGCATGGAAGACCGGTTGGCTGCGGTTGCCTGGCAGATTTCTTTCGTATGGGCTACCCCATCCGGAATGTTCAGTCGGACTCCCAATGCCTGGGCCACTTCCATGCCTTCCATGACCGCTTCTTCAAGCAGTTGGAGGATTTCCGGGTAATGGAGCAGTTTTCCGTTTTCCAGTTCGGTCAGTCCGGTTAAAGCGTTGATTCCTGTATTGACCAGCAACTTGTCCCAGATCAGCCCCACCACATTATCGGATATTTCTGTTTCCAGTCCAGCTTCCCGGAATAAACCTTCGATATGACGGATTCGTTCCGTAAGCTGACCGTTCAGTTCACCGATGATGGTTTTTCCGAATCCGGCATGGCGGATCTTGCCGGGCCCCAGCATAGTGGCACCATGGGCTGTCGTACCAGCCAGTACATGGTCCGGATCGATATGGCTGCTGATGATGTCCACGTTGCCAAGCCCGTTCTGAAGAGTCAGGGCAATGGTTTCCGGACCGAATACCGCCTGGTTGGATTCCATGGCTGCAGCGGTCAGGGTGGATTTCACAAAAATGATTGCCAGATCCACTGGTCCCACAGAAGCAGGATTGCTGGTAGCCATCAACTGTCCATAATTCAGGATCTCTCCTTTTTCTTCCATCTCCAGGCCACTGACGTTGATGGCGTCTACGTGCTCCTGCCAGACATCCAGCAGGGTTACCTGATTGGATTCCACGGCAGAAAGCTTTGCTCCGTACAGGCAACCCATGGCCCCTGCACCTACGACTGCAATCTTCATAGCTGGTCTCCTTCTCTATCCCTTTGTCTTAATACAACTTGGGAATATCCACTTCCTTGTTAAAGCAGTATTCCGGTGACGGGAACTGTCCTTCGATGGTTTCTCGGTGGAATTCGTTGAGGGCCTCCACCATGACGTTTCTAAGCTGAGCATACTGTTTCACGAACTTCGGTTTGAACTCTCCGTACATGCCCAGCATGTCCTGAGTGACCAGTACCTGACAATCCACGTGGGGTCCGGCTCCGATACCCAGTACCGGAATGCTGACGGCTTCTGTTACGGCTTTTCCGACAACTGAAGGTACACATTCCAGGACCAGGGAGAAGCATCCGGCTTTTTCCAGAGTGATTGCATCTTCGATAAGCTTTTTAGCGCTTTCCGGAGTACCGCCCTGAACCTTGAATCCACCCAAGGAGGATGCGGTCTGGGGCGTCAGTCCGATATGGCCCATCACGTTGATTCCTGCCTTGACAATGGCACGGATCCTGGATTCCATTTCGATGCCGCCTTCCAGCTTGATGCAGTCGCAGTTGGTTTCCTTGATCAGCCGGTTGGCATTGCGAACCGCTTCTTCATCGCTGACGTTGTAGGATCCGAAGGGCATATCACCGACGATCCAGGTGTTGGGAGCACCTTTCACTACCGGCCGGATGTGATGGACCATATCGTCCATCGTAACGGATTCTGTCCCCTTATAGCCCAGCATGATCATACCCAGGGAATCCCCAACCAGGATGATTTCCACCTCACTGTCGTTGACGATGGATGCCGTGGTGTAGTCATAGGCCGTCACGTAACTGAATTTGCGTCCTTCCTCTTTAAATTTTTTGAAATCCGCAATTGTCATTTTCTTTTTGTCAGCCATTTCATTTTCCTCCTCATTTGATTGATATACGTTTGAACATTAAACAATTTAAGCAATATAGCCCATCTGACGGGATATATCGGCCGCAGCTTTTTTTACCATCTCCGGAAATTCCCGGGCATACTCTTCCGTGAAGCGGGATTTGGGGAAGGATATGCTGATTGCCGCCACCGGTTCTCCCTTATAGCCGAAAATGGGAGCACCAAAGGAAATCAGATCATTGACGTATTCTTCATTGTCCATGGAGTACCCCTTCTGCCGGCAGTCGTCCAATTCCTGTTCCACCTTTTTCTGATCCATGGGGGTGTTGACGGAATAGCGAACATACTGGATCCTGCTGATGATCTCATCCCGGATGCTGGGCCTCATAAAGGCCAGTACCGCCTTGCCCATACCGGTGCAATACATGGGAATAGACGTGCCGATTTTGATCCCCACCTTGATGGTGGACATCCCTTCTTTTTTATCGATGTAGATGATTTCGTTGTCCTTGACGATACCCAGGTTGATGCTTTCCCCCGTGGCCTGAGCAAGAGCCTCGATATGGGGTCGGGCCAAATCATAAAGGCCCGTTCGGGTAACTACCTTTTGTCCGATTTCAAAGAGTTTGATGCTGTTGGCGTATTTTTTCGTTTCCGGGTTTTGAATCACATATCCGGCCTGCCGCACCGTATTAATCAGTCGGTGAACGGTTCCCTTGTCCATTTGGAGAGCCTGACTCAGTTCACTGATGCTTAAAGGCCCTGCTTCATTGAGAGTTTCAATGATCGCAAAAGCCTTCAGAATTGATTTGACACTATTTCCATTATTATTTTCCATATTTCGCCTCATTATTTCATATTGTGAAATATTGTTTCGAATTTCTTCTTCCCCTTCATTCTACTTCCATTAAAGTGAAAAAGCAACCGTAAAATAAAAAAAATCCCGACATGCCGTCAGGATATAATTCAGACCCTATCTCAGATAGGGGGGTACTCTGTCGCCGCTTCTGTCTTCCCCTGCGAGGGGGCATGACATAGGCCGGACGAACTCGAATTCCCAAGGTCAAAATGTAGGTTGAATTATAGATCCTTAACGAACACTTCAGGACGTTGACACGGCTTCCGCCGTGTTATCTATACTATACCATCATCCGATTTCAGATGCAAAATGGAATTGAATAGATTTATGATTTTTTTATTGTTTTTTCGACGGAGCCTTCAGAAAACCCTATTCACTGAGGTCCAGGGTACAGTTGTGATAGACTTTCTGGACGTCATCATTCTCTTCGAGAATATCAATCATTTTCTTCAGATTCTTGATGTCCCCTTCGTCGGTTGGGGTGGTTTCCATGGAAGGAACATATTCCACATCGGCTTCCAGCAGTTCATATCCTGCTTTCTTCAGGGCCTCTGCCACCTGGTTGAAGGATTCAACGGAAGTCTGGATTTCAAAGCTGTCGTCGTAGGTAATCATGTCCTCCATGCCGGCGTCCAGGGCTGCTTCCATCAGACTGTCCTCAGAAATTTCGTCGGTTTTTTCAATCAGGATGATTCCTTTTCTTTCGAACATATAGGAAACGCATCCCGGAACTCCCAGGTTTCCCCCATATTTGTCAAAGGCATGCTTCATGGCGGCGGTGGTACGGTTCCGGTTGTCGGTGAGCACATCGACGATGACGGCTACCCCACCTGCTCCATATCCTTCAAAACTGCCGGTTTCATAAGATTCACCGGCCAGTTCGCCGGTTCCCTTTTTAATGGCTCTTGTAATATTATCATTGGGCATGTTGATGCTTTTTGCCTTGTCAATGGCATGCTTCAGAGAAACGTTATAATCCGGATCCCCTCCACCTTTGGCTGCTACTGTTATGGCTCTGGCATACTTGGTGAATACTGCTGCCCTTTTATTATCCTGAGCGGCTTTCCGCCCGGCAATCGTTCCGTGTCTTCCCATCAAGACACCTCCTAACCTAAATTTTATTCTTAAGTATTATACAACATCATCGGCCGGATTACAATGGCTGATCATCCTTCAGCTTTCTGGTGAGGACTGAACCATCTGTTTTTCCAGATTTTTATGGGCCGTTGCCATCATCAGTTTGATACGATTCAGCTGGTTGACGTTGCTGGCTCCCGGATCGTAATCGATGGCTGCGATGTTGGTCAGCGGATTATATTTTCGAAGGGGTTTGATCATTCCCTTTCCGGACACATGATTGGGAAGACAGGCGAAGGGCTGCAGACAGACGACATTTTCCACCCCGCTGTCAATCAGTTCCATCATTTCACCGGTAAGCAGCCAGCCTTCGCCGCATTGATTGCCCAGGGAGATGATCTGACGGGCTTTATCGGCTACGTCCTTGATATGGGCAGGTTCTTCAAACCGCTTACTTTCCTGCAGATACTTCCGAAGGGGCTTGCGATACCATTCAATCAGTTTGATAGCCATGGAATTTCCCAGCATGGTGCTGTATTTTCCAGAAAGATGCCGGAAGTTAAAATTCTTGCTGTACATCCCGTAGAGGAAAAAGTCAATCAGGTCCAGCACGACTGCTTCCCCACCCTCTTGCTCAATGATGCCTACGATATCATTGTTGGCCGTGGGGTGATATTTTACCAGAATTTCTCCGACTACTCCTACCTTTGGTTTCCGGATATCCCGTAGAGGAAGCTGGTCGAAATCGCTGATGATGTCCCGGATATTATGCCGGTATTCCTTTAATCTGCCGTTTCGGACATTTCTCCGAATTGCCTCCGTCCATTTTTCCGCCAGGGCATCGGCTGAGCCGGCCACTGCTTCATAGGGTCTGGTTGCATAGAGGACTCTCATCAGCAGATCGCCATAGAGAACACCCATCAGGATTCGATGAACCATGGAAAAGTTGATCGTAAATCCAGGGTTTCGCTCCAGACCTACCAGGTTGGCAGATATGACGGGTACCTGTCCCATATTGAGGTCTGTCAATGCTTTTCTCAGCAGGGCGATGTAATTGCTTGCCCGGCAGGGACCGCCGGTTTGAGACAGAAGAACCGCCGTCCGGTTCAGGTCATATTCTCCCGACTTCAGGGCGTGAATAATCTGCCCCAGGGTTACAATCGTGGGATAGCAGGCATCGTTATTGATATATTTCAGTCCTTCGTCGATGGCAAATTTATCAACAGCCGGCAAAAGTGCTACATTAAACCCGCTGTTTGCCAGGGCGATTTCAAGGAACTGAAAATGGATGGGGGACATCTGAGGAAGCAGAATCGTATAATCCTTACGCATTTTTCGCGTGAATACTTTACGAGCGTAAGGCTCTTCGTGGTCAGACAGACGGACATTATTCTTCTCCCTCTCATCCATGGCGGCCTTCAGGGATCGGATCCGAATCTTGGCAGCTCCCAGATTGCTTCCTTCGTCAATCTTCAATACGGTGTAGAGGTTGTTATTCCTCACCATGATTTCTTCCACCTGATCGGTGGTGACGGCATCCAGTCCGCAGCCAAAGGAATTGAGCTGGACGATTTCGATATTGCTGTTCCGCCCGGCCAGAATGGCTGCTTTATAGAGTCTGGAATGGTACATCCACTGGTCGTGAACCCGGAGAGGCCGCTGCATTTTAACAAAGTGGGCCACTGAGTCTTCAGTAAGAACGGCCATATCGGTACCAGTGATGATCTTGTCTATTCCATGGTTGATTTCCGGATCCAGGTGGTAAGGTCTTCCTGCCAGAACAATGGCTTTTTTATTGTGGCTGTTGATATACTTAACTGCATAAGCACCCTGTTTTTTAACATCATCTTTGAATCTCTTATCCTCTGCCCGGCCTGCTTTAATGGACTTGCTGATTTCCAGCATGCTGATATTCAGATGGCGGAGCAGGATGTGGAGCTCCCTGGTCAAAGCTTGATCGTTGTCATAGGGAAGAAAGGGGTGAGAAAAAGTCACGCCATGTTCTTCAAAAATTTCATCCATATTGGCACCGATCACTTCCGGATAGGTAGCCACCACGGGACAATTGTAGTGGTTGGGGGCAGCTTCATCCTCCTGCATCTCATAGTTGATGCTGGGATAAAAGATCCATTTGACTCCCTTACTGACCAGATTTCGGATATGGCCATGCACCAGTTTTGCCGGATAACAGGCGGTATCCGATGAAATGGTATCCATTCCCTTCTCATACAGGGATTTGGAGGATGGATCCGACAGGACCACCCGGAACCCCAGATTGGTGAAGAAGGTGAACCAGAAGGGATAATTTTCATACAGGTTCAGCACTCTGGGGATACCGATGGTTCCCCGCTTGGCATATTCTTCTGCCAAGGGCTCGTAAGAGAAAAGCCGCTTCAGCTTGTAATCGTACAGATTAGGAAGTTCGTTGCCCTGGCGATCTTTTCCGGCTCCCCTTTCGCATCGGTTTCCGGTGATGAAGCGGGACCCGTCATTGAATTTATTGATCGTCATCAGACATTTGTTTTCACATTTATTGCACCTGGTGTGGGAATTGGTGACGGTGAAAAGGGTCATATCCTTTGGCTTGATGATGGAGGATTCCGTACCCTCCACATAATTTTCCCTGGCAATCAGCGCTGCACCGTAGGCGCCCATGATTCCAGAAATGTCAGGACGAACGATGTCCTTTCCTGTAATCTTCTCAATGCTCCGCAGGACCGCATTGTTCAGGAAGGTTCCTCCCTGCACCACGATCCGGTCTCCGGCTTCATCGGCATTTCTCAGTTTGATGACCTTATAAAGGGCATTTTTAATAACCGAATAGGAAAGACCGGCGGAGATATCGCCGATGGTGGCCCCTTCCTTTTGGGCCTGTTTCACCCTGGAGTTCATAAATACGGTGCATCGAGTCCCCAGGTCCACCGGAGTCCTGGCAAACAGGGCTTCCTGACCAAAGCTTTCCGAATCCATGTTCACGGATTTGGCATAGGTTTCAATAAAGGATCCGCAGCCGGAAGAACAGGCTTCGTTGAGCATGATGCTGTAAATCGCCCCGTCTTTGATCTTCATGCACTTCATGTCCTGACCGCCGATATCGAGAATGAACTCCACTCCGGGCAGAAACTCTTCCGCCGCTTTATAATGGGCCATGGTTTCAATTTCCCCCAGGTCCACCTTAAAGGCAGCCTTGATGAGTCCTTCTCCGTAACCGGTAGCTGTAGCATTGGCGATGAAAGCCGTATCCGGAAGCTGGGCATACATCTCCTTCAGCATGGCAAGGGTTGCTTCCAGTGGCTTTCCTTCATTGTTCCGGTAAAAGGAATACAGCAGGTTTTTTTCGTCGTCGATGAGAGCCGCTTTCGTGGTTGTGGAACCGGCATCGATCCCAAGATAGACCTTACCCTTGGCTTTTCGGATATCCTTTCTTCGGATTTTGTTTTTCTCATGGCGGCTGCGAAATTCCTGGAATTCGGTATAATCCTTGAAAAGAGGATCGATATGCTTGGCTTCGGACAGCATGGAAGGGTCCGCTTCTTTGATTCTGGTCAGAATATTATCCAGCCTTTGAACCGGATGTTTTTCCGCCAGAAGGGCTGCCCCGATGGCAACGAAATATTGGGAATCCTCAGGGAAAATCACATGTTCTTCCTTCAGACCCAGGGTCTCAATAAAGCGTTTCCGCAGTTCCGAGAGAAAATATAAGGGCCCCCCAAGGAAAGCAATGTTTCCTTTGATGGTCCGCCCACCGGCAAGACCACTGATGGTCTGGTTTACAACAGCCTGAAAAATGGAGGCGGAAAGATCCTCCCTGCTGGCTCCCTCGTTGATCAGAGGCTGAATATCGGTTTTGGCAAATACACCGCAGCGGGCAGCAATGGGATACACCATTGTATGCCTGGATGCAGCTTCGTTCAGACCCTTGGCATCCGTATTGAGCAGAATGGCCATCTGATCGATAAAAGCTCCTGTACCGCCGGCACAGGTTCCATTCATCTTTTGTTCTACGGTGGCTCCGTAGAAAGTGATCTTGGCATCCTCCCCTCCCAGTTCGATAGCCACATCGGTTTTGGGAATCAGGGTTTCGACAGCCTTGCTGCAGGCCACCACTTCCTGTTCAAAGGGCAGCTTCAGAACTCTGGACAAAGAAAGTCCCCCGGATCCGGTAATCACCGTCCGAGCCGCTAGATTTCCCTGTTCCTTCACCAGCTGATCCATCAACTCTTCAACTTTGGAAAATATATTGGACATATGCCGTTCATAACGGCTGAATATGATTCCATTATCTGAGTCCAGCAGTACCAGTTTAACTGTGGTCGATCCGATGTCTATGCCTAATCTCATTGATTACCTCCCGATTTTACTAGTGGTATTATACCACAAAAGTATAGTTTTCAACTAGGATTTGAAGTCCTGGAATCATTTTGACACCAAAGTTTCTTTCCGGTATACTGGACTGTATGAAAAGCATGATTACAAGAAAAACTTATCTGGCCATTTACCGGCTCCTGGACCGGGTTTCCCCGATTGATGCCGATTGCGGCAGCCTCTGCGGAGCTGCTTGCTGTACCTGTGGAGGAGATAGCCCGGATTTGGACGGTTCCGATTTTGATATGGGCATTTACCTTCTTCCGGGGGAAGACAAGATCTTTACAAAAAAAGAAGATTGGCTGAAATGGACGGCTGAATATGCCGATGACTACGATTTCCCTGATTCCTGGAGAGGAAAGGTGTTTTTCGTCCGGTGCACCACACCCCCCGAATGTCCCCGCAGGATGAGGCCCCTCCAGTGCCGTTTCTTTCCACTGGCTCCTCATTTGGATGGAGACAACCGGCTCAGGCTGATCCTCCATACCGGCGAACTGCCCTATGCCTGTCCTCTTATTCGGGACAGAATTACTCTGAATCCTTCCTTCATCCAGGCCACCTTCACCGTATGGAAGCGGTTGATCAAGGACCCGCTGATCTATGACCTGGTCTTGATGGATTCCGAATCCAGAGAAGAAAGCTCTCTCACATACGTTCGGTAGACCAGTACTCCGCTGGCTGCCATACCGATGAACTCAGCCACCGGGAAGGCCCACCATACACCGGTAACGCCCCACAGGAAGGAAAGAGCAAAGGCCAACGGAAGCAGTCCGATCAATTGACGGGCAAGGGAAACCACCAGGCTGTAAATGCCATGGCCAATTCCCTGAAACAGAACGGAACAAATGATGCTGAAAGCTGCCGGCAGAAAGCCGATGCTGATAATCCGAAGAGCCGGTTCACCAATTCGAAGCATCTCCGAAGAAGCATTGAAAAGTTCCAGGATATAATGGGGACCTACTTGAAACAGGATCGTACCTATGCCCATGAAGGCTCCGGCCATCATCAGGGAAAGCCAATAGGTCTTCATGATCCTGTCTTTATTTTTTGCCCCATAGTTATAGCCAATGATGGGCATAATGCCCTGGTTCAGCCCAAATACCGGCATAAAGACAAAGGACTGGGTTCTGAAATAAACCCCCATTACTGCCACGGCGGCTTCTGAAAATCCAATCAAGATCCCGTTGACGGCAAGCAGCATCAAGGAAGCCAGGGACTGCATCAGTATGGAAGGAAATCCAACCGAATAAATGTCCCGGATAACCCCCAGATCCATTTGAAATCCTCGGATGCGAATCCGAATCAGATGTTTTTTCTTATAAATATACAAGCTGCCGAGAAGGACCCCGGTCCCCTGTCCGATGATGGTAGCTATCGCTGCTCCGGCCACCCCCCACTCTGGAAAGATCCATTTACCGAAAACCAAAAAGTAGGCCAGGATGATGTGAACCGTGGCTCCGACCAGATTGGTAACCATGGGCACCAGCATATTACCCTGAGCCTGAAGAATCCGGTCATTGTTGATCTGAATCATGATAAAAATGGAAAACATGGTGACGATCCGACAATAGATCACGGCATTTTCAATGATTTCTGGATTATCGCTGAAAAATTCCACAAAGGTCCTGGAAAAAAACAGTCCCAGAATAAGAAAGATAATTCCGCTGATAAAGGCCAGCCGGTAGCTTTGACTGGCGACCATTCCGGCTTCTTCATATTTTCGCTCTCCCAGACGCCTGGAAATCAGAGAATTGACACCGACCCCAGTTCCCACGCTTACCGCGATGATAAACATATTGACAGGAAAAATCAGCGTGACTCCTGTCAGGGCCGCCTCAGAAATCCGGGCAATAAAAATGCTGTCGATGATATTATACATCGCCTGTACCAGCATGGAAAAAATAGCCGGAAGAGACATGGAGAGGATCAACCTTCCCACCGGGCTGGTTCCCATACGTAATGCTTTTGTTTCCATATTATTAAAGTTCCTTTCCTATAGCACATGAAAAAACCTTCTGTCAAGAAGGTTTTGTTGTAAGATGAATGAGCAGACCTATAAGCCGGGTTCTGTATTTGACAATCATCTATCTAGGCTTATTGTCGCCAATAAGCTCAAGCGACCTACCATTCGGGCAGCGACGGGCCGCCGCCTTTTGCGCCCTATTTGGTCTTGCTCCGGGTGGGGTTTACACGGCCAGCATGTTACCATGCTGCCGGTGAGCTCTTACCTCACCATTTCAACCTTGCCAGGGTCTGAACCCTTCGGCGGTATGTTTCTGTTGCACTTTCCTTAAAGTCACCTTCACCAGACGTTATCTGGCACCCTTGCCCTGCGGAGCCCGGACTTTCCTCGTGTTTCCACGCGACTGTCTGGCCTGCTCCAAAATAGTATAACACAAATCAATCCTTTATTCAAAGGGATTGATGCTGGTTTCTGACCAGAATATTTCGGCATCCGCTCCCAAAAGCCTGGAAAGCTTATCTCCAAAATTAGCGGCGAAGATTTTCTCTGTATGGTAGTGACCGGCGTCCAGCAACGCCAGTCCCTCTTCTTTTGCAAACTGAGCGTCATGGTACCGGACGTCCCCGGTAATCAGCAGCTGACATTCATTGTCCAGGCAATCCCGAATCAGCGAGGCTCCTGAACCGGTGCAGATACCAATTTTCTGTATCAGAGTATCCGGGCTGCCGATCATGCGGATTTCTTTATCCGGTACATCCAGATTCAGCTGCAGCCGATGGCGAAGGTACTCCAGGGTGACCGGTTTCTTCAGCCGGAACATCCTGCCGATGCCAAATTCCCCAAAAGCCCCCGTTCCAACCACGCCGGAACCTTCCAACCGCAGCAGGCTGATCAGGCAGTCGTTATTGCCTCCAATGGCTTTATCAAAAGAAGTGTGAACCGAGTAGACGGATATCCCTTCTCGAATCAAGGGAAATAGCAGCCGTCCGACTCCGTATTCCTCTGAAAGATTTCGGACCGGGTCAAAGATCAAGGGGTGGTGGGTGATGATTAAATCGGTCTCTTTTTGAATAGCCTCCTTCACGGTGGAAACCGTCAGTTCCAGGCAAAGAAATATCTTCTGATACTCCCCTCCCTTGGCTTTAAGCTGGAAGCCTCCATTATCCCACTCTTCTGCCAAAAAAGAAGGGGCAATCTTTTCAATGCTCTCTTCCAGCATTTCCAGGGTTACTGCCATATTCATCCTCCTGTCTGAGCACATCGATAAAATATTCTTTTCTTAAAACCGCTTCCTTCCGCAGTTGATCATTTTTGGGGTCACGGCCGGACAAATCGATATTATGAATAATTTTTTCTTCTTTTCGGATCATTTTCTGAAGAAGCCGGATCATCAGTTCCTTATCCGGAACTTTTTTAGGATCCGGTATCCTATAATAGTTATTCTCCCGAGGCGGCAAGTCCCCCAATACCTGGCTTTGATCGGGGGTTACCAGAAGGATTTCGCATATTTTACCCTTTTCCATCACCAATCGTTCCTTTTCAATATGAAATCCATGGTTTACCAGCCAAAACCGAAGTTTATCCTGGCCGTTTCTGGGCTGCAGGATGATCTTTCGGAAGGTGTGGGTCTTATTAATATCCCCGCCCAGGATCTCGGTCATCAGCACACCGCCCATACCTGCAATCACAATGGTGGTGACTTCTTCCGGCTGGATGGTATCCAGGCCGTCCCCCATCCGCATATCCATTTCCATGGGAATGCCGGCCTTACCCATATTTTCCCTGGCTTTTTCCAAAGGGCCCGAATTGACATCAGACAGAATGACTTGTCTGCATTTCCCCGATTCCCAAAGAGCCATCGGCAAAAAACCATGGTCCGTCCCGATGTCCGCCATGGTTTCTCCCTCTTCAATCATATCAAATATTAACTGCAGCCTTTGGGATAGTTTAATCATATTTAATCTTTATTCTAGGTAATCCTTTAGTTTTTTGCTTCGGCTGGGGTGCCGGAGCTTCCGAAGGGCCTTGGCTTCAATCTGCCGGATCCGCTCTCTGGTGACGTCAAATCGCTTCCCTACTTCCTCCAGGGTCCTGGCTCTTCCGTCTTCCAATCCAAATCGAAGCTTTAAGACCTTCTGCTCCCTTTCGGTCAGAGTGTCGAGTACTTCAATCAATTGCTCCTTGAGCATGGAGAAAGCAGCTGCCTCTGCAGGAGCCGGCACATCATCGTCGGGAATAAAATCTCCCAGATGGCTGTCTTCTTCTTCCCCGATAGGTGTCTCCAAGGACACCGGTTCCTGGGCGATCTTCAGGATTTCCCGAACCTTTTCAACCGTAATATCCATTTCTTCAGCGATTTCTTCGGGGGTCGGTTCCCTGCCATATTCCTGAAGCAGCTGACGGGATATCCGAATCAGTTTATTGATGGTTTCTACCATATGAACCGGGATACGGATGGTTCTCGCCTGGTCGGCAATCGACCGGGTGATCGCCTGACGGATCCACCAGGTAGCATAGGTACTGAATTTATAGCCCTTTCGCCAGTCAAATTTATCAACGGCCTTGATCAGCCCCAGATTTCCTTCCTGAATCAGGTCAAGGAACAGCATACCCCGTCCCACATATCTTTTTGCAATGCTGACGACCAGTCTCAGGTTGGCCTCACAAAGCCTCTTCTTAGCTTCTTCGTCTCCCAGTTCCATTTTCTTGGCCAGTTCAATTTCTTCGTCACCGGAAAGCAGGGACACCTTTCCAATCTCTTTCAGGTACATCCGAACCGGATCATCGACGGCAATCCCCTTGGGCATGGATACATCCAGGTCCAGCTCGATGATCTCTTCTGTGGCGATGATATCCGGATCCGGCTCCACATCGTCGTGATCCAGTGATAAAATTGCAAATTCTTCCGGGTCTACTTCAGAAGTAACTTCAATCCCGATGGTCATCAGGCTTTCGTACACCTCATCGATCTGAT
>JBLJBD010000149.1:0-4474 GCA_047637815.1 Anaerovoracaceae bacterium | reverse complement strand
TCATCGTAGACAGACTGTTGAGAGAGTTTAAAGTAGAGGCCAATGTGGGCAAGCCGCAGGTTTCATACAAAGAAACCATCTCCCAGAATGCCGATGTGGACCATAAATACGCAAAACAGTCCGGAGGCCGAGGCCAGTACGGACATGTCAAAATCAGAATTTATCCTCGGGAAGCAGGAGCCGGATTCGAGTTCAAGAATGTCGTCGTGGGCGGCGCCATCCCGAAGGAATACATCGGAAAGATCGAAGAAGGAATCAAGGAATCCACCGCAGTCGGTCCTCTGGCTGGCTATCAGGTAGTGGACGTCGGCGTAGAGCTGTATGACGGATCCTACCATGAAGTAGACTCTTCCGAAATGGCCTTCAAGATCGCCGCATCCATGGCCTTCAAAGAAGCTTGCCGAAAAGCAAAACCCATCCTTCTGGAGCCCATCTTCAAGGTGGAAGTTACAGTACCGGAAGAGTATATGGGGGATATCATCGGTGATATCAGTTCCAGAAGAGGCCGGATTGAAGGCTCCGATATGCACTCAGGTGCGGTTGCGGTCCGAGGAATGGTGCCCCTGTCCGAAATGTTCGGATATGCTACAGACCTGCGATCCAAGACTCAGGGACGAGGCGTGTATGTCATGCAGTTCCACCACTTTGAAAAGCTGCCTGACAGCTTAGTAGAAAAAATTAACAAATAACCGGGAGGATTATAAAAATGGCAAAACAAAAGTTTGAACGAAATAAGCCCCATGTAAACATCGGGACCATCGGACACGTAGACCATGGTAAGACGACCCTGACTGCAGCCATCACCAAGACACTGCATCAGAGATACGGACTGGGCCAGATGGTAGCCTTCGACCAGATCGACAAGGCACCGGAAGAAAAAGAGCGAGGAATCACCATCGCTACATCCCACGTTGAGTATGAAACACCCAACAGGCACTACGCTCACGTAGACTGCCCGGGACATGCGGACTATGTAAAGAACATGATCACCGGAGCTGCTCAGATGGACGGAGCGATCCTGGTTGTAGCTGCAACCGACGGACCCATGCCCCAGACCAGAGAGCACATCCTGCTGTCCAGACAGGTAGGCGTACCCTACATCGTCGTATTCCTGAACAAGTGCGACATGGTAGATGACGACGAGCTGCTGGACCTGGTAGAAATGGAAGTTCGGGAACTGTTAGACCTGTACGAATTCCCCGGCGACGACACACCGATCATCCGAGGATCTGCTCTGGAAGCCCTGAACAATCCGGAAGGACCCTGGGGCGACAAGATCATCGAGCTGTTCGATGCAGTAGACACTTATATTCCTGAGCCGGTACGAGCTACCGATAAGCCCTTCCTGATGCCGGTGGAAGACGTATTCTCCATCACAGGCCGAGGAACAGTAGCAACAGGCCGAGTTGAAAGAGGATCCCTGAAGGTCGGAGAAGAAGTAGAAATCATCGGACTGACGGAAGAGAAGAGAAAAGTAGTCGTAACCGGAATCGAAATGTTCAGAAAGCTTCTGGACGCAGCAGAAACCGGAGACAATATCGGAGCCCTGCTTCGAGGCGTACAGAGAACTGACATCGAAAGAGGTCAGGTACTGGCAAAGCCGGGAAGCATCAAGCCCCACACCAAGTTCACCAGCGAAGTATACGTACTGAAGAAGGAAGAAGGCGGACGACACACTCCGTTCTTCAACGGATACCGACCTCAGTTCTACTTCAGAACAACAGACGTAACCGGAGATCTTCATTTGCCGGAAGGGGTAGAAATGTGTATGCCTGGAGATAACATCCAGATGACCATCACCCTGATCACCCCCATCGCCATCGAAGAAGGACTTCGGTTCGCGATTCGGGAAGGCGGAAGAACCGTTGGTTCCGGCGTCGTAGCATCCATCGTCGAATAATTTCCAGGGATAGCCGGCAGCGTTGGCTATCCCTGAACTTTTAAAGGGCCGGATCATGAAGCATAAAGTAGTAGATAAGAAACATAACAGCAACCACTGTATGGTATGCGGCATTCAAAACCCTTTCAGTCTGGGAGCCCGTTTTTATCAGCTGGATAATCAGGAACTGGTCTGTACCTTTGAGACCAGAGATTTCCATCAGAGCTATCCGGGACGGCTTCACGGAGGGATGGCTGCAGCCATCCTGGATGAAACCATCGGCCGGGCCATCGATGCCCTGGAACCTGGAATCTGGGCTGTGACCGTGGAACTGAATGTAAAGTATAAAAAACCCATACCCCTGAATTCCCGTCTCAGGGCTGTGGGCAGGATCGTCTCCAACTCCAGGAGAATTTTTGAAGCAGAGGGAGAGATCCTTTTGGAAGACGGGACTATTGCGGCTACTTCCCGGGGAAAGTATTTAAAAATGGAAGATGAGTCCATTGCAGCCGAGACCTTTTCAGAAAAAGAATGGTTTCTTCTGCAGGAGGAGGACCCGGAGGAAATAGAAATTTGACCTTGACATACATTGGCAGATATGATAATTTTATTAAGTGACTTTGTATGATGGGAAAAATAGACGGAGCTTGAAGGCAGGCTCTGGATTTTGAATGTAAACGGAGGACAACCAGATGAGAGTGAAAGTAACATTAGCCTGCACCGAGTGCAAGCAGCGGAATTACAATACGATGAAAAACAAAAAAAATGACCCGGATCGTGTGGAATTCAGCAAGTACTGCAAGTTCTGCAAGAAGCATACTGTGCATAAAGAAACCAAATAGTCAGGAGAAGAGACATGGAGAAGGAAATCAAGAAGAAACCGGCAGCTCCTCCTAAGAAAAAACGAGTGAGCATGGGTGAATACTTCCGAGGAATCAAAACTGAAACCAAGAAAGTAGTATGGCCGACCCGAAAGGAACTGGGTGCCTTTACTGCAGTGGTCGTGCTTACCTGCGCTTTTTTTGCAGTGGGCTTCTGGATCGTTGATTCTGCCGTTCTGGCAGCTCTCCGGGCAGTTCTGGGTATTACCCTGTAAGAAAGCCGGGATCAGCGGCACAAGTTAATCGGAACAGATGAAAGCATAGGTACATTATGACGGATCAACACGTAGATTTTGATGAACTGGAAGAATCCCCGGCAGCAGCGGAACCTGCAGCAGAGGACTCCCCCCTTGAACTTAGCCAGGATTCCTATGAGTCCTCCGAGGCCAAATGGTATGTAGTTCATACCTATTCCGGCCATGAGAACAAGGTGAAAGTGAATATTGAAAAGATTGTGGAGAACCGGGGCATGCAGGATCTGATCCACAGCATCATTGTGCCCACGGAAGACCGGGTGGAAATAAAGAATGGTCAGCGTAAAGTCAAGACCAGGAAGATCTTCCCCGGCTATGTGCTGGTGAAGATGATCGTCACCAATGAATCCTGGTATCTGGTCCGGAACACCCAGGGTGTAACCGGATTCGTAGGCCACGGTTCAGAACCGATTCCTCTTACCACAGAAGAAGTAAGAAGGATGGGCATTGAAAAAGTCACCATCGATCTGGATGTGGAAGTCGGGGATACAGTAAAGGTTATCAGCGGACCCTTCGAAAGCTTTATGGGCGTTGTCGAAGAAGTCAGCATGGAAAAACAAACACTGAAAGTCCGGATTTCTATGTTCGGAAGAGACACTCCTGTCGAGTTGGAATTTGGACAGGTGGATAAAATCTAAATCTGGAAGAAAGGAGAAAAAAGATGGCAAAAAAAGTAGAAGGTATGATTAAACTGCAGATCCCTGCGGGTAATGCAACTCCTGCACCTCCGGTCGGACCGGCACTGGGACAGAAGGGCGTTAACATCATGGATTTCTGTAAACAGTTTAATGCGAAGACTGCTGATCAGCCCGGAATGGTCATCCCGGTGGTAATCACCGTTTATTCCGACCGATCCTTCACATTCATCACCAAGACCCCTCCTGCAGCAGTACTGCTGAAGAAGGCCGCTGATGTGAAGTCCGGATCCGGCGAACCCAACAAGAAAAAGGTCGCTACGATCACCACAGAGCAGGCAAGAGAAATCGCCAAGGCTAAAATGCCGGACCTGAATGCAGCCAGCATCGACTCAGCTACTGAGATGATCAAGGGAACTGCACGAAGCATGGGAATTGTCGTAACAGAGTAAGAGATGGGAGGCTGCGGCCGCTAATACCACGAGGAGGAAAGAATTATGCCTAAAAGAGGTAAAAAGTATCAGGATTCAGCAAAGACTTTCAACAAAGCTGAACTGTATGATACCACAGAAGCGTTTGAAATCGCTCTGAAAAATGCAAAAGCAAAGTTTGACGAAACGGTGGAAGTCCACATCAAGCTTGGTGTAGACGGACGACATGCGGACCAACAGGTTCGAGGCGCCATCGTACTGCCCCACGGAACCGGTAAAACCAACAAGGTACTGGTATTCGCCAAGGGACCGAAGGCAGCAGAGGCAGAAGCAGCCGGTGCGGATTATGTAGGAGCTGAAGAATTGGCTCAGAAAATCCAGACGGAAAGCTGGT
>JBLJBD010000148.1:0-7405 GCA_047637815.1 Anaerovoracaceae bacterium | reverse complement strand
GCCAGCAAGGGCCAGGAATGGCCGGCCCACATGGTCCAGATGAAGCCCAACCTGGCCATCAACTACTCGGCCAACCCCTTCGGAGCGGACCACCAGTCCTCGGAACACGATCCGGCCCTGATGGCTCCGGAAGACGACCAGAACTGGCTGTGGCCCAATATGCTGGCCAGCTTTGACCGGGTAGAGTCCTACGGGATCCTGGATGCCAACAAAGCCAAGTTCGCCCTGGAGACCCAGAAGTTCTACTCCATGATGGACACCCTGTGCCTGTGCCAGTTCGCCTGGGGTCCCGCCTGGCAGTTGTACGGGCCGGAGGAACTGGTGGAATTCTGTAAGTACGGCGTTGGCTGGGATACCAGCATCGAAGAGCTGCAGGAGATCGGCGAACGGCGGATCAACATGATGCGGATCTTCAACGAGAAGGCCGGCTTCACCCGGGCCGACGACAAGCTGCCCAAGAAAGCCTTCATCCCCATCCACTACGGAGAGGGAGAAGTGGCCGCCATCACGGAAGAGGAGTTTGAAGCCGCCATGGATGCCTACTACGATCTGGCCGGCTGGGACAAGGCCACCGGAGCCCCCACCGCTGAAACCAAAGCGAGGCTTGGACTGGACTGGATCGGCTAAATAGGGTATAATACCTTTATCTGGTTAAGCTTTTGAACAATTATCAGAAGGAATGCAACAATGAAGGTATGGCTCAATAAAAAAGAAGTGGAGCTGCCAGCCGATATGACGGTGGCAGATCTCATCAAAGAAAAACAATTTAAAAAAGCTGCAGTCTGGATCAACGGGAAACAGCTGCTTTCCGCCGAGTATGAAAGCCATGGTTTTCAGGAGGGGGATCAGGTCAAGATCCTTCGGGTGGTAGCAGGCGGCTGAAACGCCGGGCCCTTTGAAAAAGCTGTATCTGTATAAGGGAGTTCGTATCAGGCCACCGGCAGTCTGCCGGTGGCCCTACTAAAGTTTTTGAGAGGAAAAGGAATCAGAACCTATGAGGAATTGGGATGTTACAAGGAGACTGGCGGGAGGATTGCTGACAGCAGCCCTGTTTGCCGGAACCGTTTTTGCAGCAGAAGTTCCGGCGGACGTCGTTGGAGAACCGGTGGAGGAAGCGGTCACTGCCCTTTTTGAGCGGGGGATCATCACCGGCGATGAAAACGGACTGTTTAATCCCCAGCAGAATCTGACCAGGGCCCAGGCCTGCATCATCGTGGTCAAAAGCATGGACCCTCCCGTGGGAGAAGTGGCAGGAACGGCGACCCAGGCTCCGGCTGACAGCGGATTCCCCGATATGTCCGGTTATTCCTGGGCAGAAGGCTATATCGGTTATGCGGTTCGAAACGGCATCACCAAAGGGTATCCCGACGGCAGCTTCAAGCCCGGCAATAAGGTCACATCCAATGAACTGGCCACCATGATCCTCCGGGCAGCCGGCCACTCGGATGGTTCCCTCGGCGGAACCTGGCCCGATAATTATACGGGGAAGGCCCTGGAACTGGGACTATATGATGGTCTTCCTGCAACGGATGAAATGCCGGACTATGCAGCCAAATGGATGGCAGCCCAGATGAATTATAATGCGCTTGAACTGATTGACATGGCTCAGAGCCGGGTGGCGGAAAAAACCTGGGGTATCCCGGCGCAGGCACCGGACATGGAAAGCTTGGAATTTATCCTGTCAGGCCGCTTTAATCCAGACCTATCTTCCTTTGGTGGTAAGCCGGTTGCCAGAGACGTCCAGATTTTGTCCTATGGCCTGAAGAAGGACTACAGCCGGGACATGGAGCTCTCTGAAAGAGGGTCAGATTACCAGTTCCGAGGCATCCTTCAGTATAAGGGCGTTGTCAGTTCTGCTCTGATCCGAATCGAAGGGGGCAAAATCGTTCAAATGGTCTTCCCATCCGATGCCGGATTCACAGGACAGGCTTACAGCGTGATCAATCAGCTTTCTGACGGGATTTTATCCCTGACAGCTGGTCATGAAATGAGGTGGACCTACGGGGAAGGGGCAAAGACCATCACTTCATCCCGGGAAGCCGGGGAAGGAACGTTGTACCGCTTATCCATTGCCGACGGCAAGGTCATGGCGGCAGCCCCCCAGCAGGATATGAGAAAAGGATTCCTGAAGGTCAGTGAATATGAGATTAACGGTCCCATCCAGCTGGAGACGGAGAGCGGCAACCAGTGGATCGACGTGACTGGTACACCCACCATCTACGTTCTGGATCCTGCTGCCAAAGTCCGATATCGGCCGGGTAAGGTTGCGGATATTCGTCCTGGCGCAGAAGTTAAGCTCTATGACATATCCGACAATGGCCTGGACCAGGCGGATGTCATTATTATCCGGTTATAGCAATCCAATTCAGTGATAGGAACCTCTTCATGTATCAACAATTTTTCATTTTATTTGCGGTGATTTTCACCGGCTATGCTCTTCGGAGGCTGGGGGTCATCGACGATGCCATGAACAATGGCCTCAACCGGTTCATTGTCTACTTTGCTTACCCATGCCTGATTATTCTCAGCATCGGCAAACTGGAACTCACCGAGGGTCTGCTGACGGATTTTCTCCTGATGCTGGGACTGGCCCTTCTGATGTTTGCTGTTTACAGCATCGTGGCCTACTTCTATGCTTCCCTGAGGAAGTTCCCCCGCCACAATGCCAACGTGGTGGAATTTTCCATGGCTAGCCCCAACAATGGGTTCATGGGCCTTCCCGTGGCGCTGATCTTCTTTGGCGAAAAGGGATTGCTCCTGATGATCGCCCACAATGCGGCCATGAATATCTATTTCTTTTCCTATGGCCTTTATCTGCTACGGAGGAATAACGGCAGCACCGGCGGTATCCGTCCCCTTCAGATTCTGAAGGAACTGGTGAAGCTGCTTTTGAATCCCAATGTGCTGAGCCTGATCATCGGTCTGGTGATCTGCCTGAACCAGTTGACCATCCCGGGTCCTCTGGAACAATACCTCGGTATGCTGGGCAACATCGCCACTCCCATGGCCATGATCTTTGTAGGATCAACCCTGACCAAATGCCGATTTGTGGAAATCATCACCAACCATGTGGTGGTGGAGGCGGCCCTTGGGAAACTGATTCTGATGCCGGCGATTACTTATGGAATCCTGGCCTTTACCCCCCTGGATCCGCTGATTATTGCAACAGCGGTACTTGGGGCTGCTTTCCCAAGCGCTGCAACAGTTTCCATGCTGGCGGAGCAGGAAGGGCAGGATCAGAAAATTTCCAGCCAGATTCTCTTTCTCAGCACCCTGTTGTCCATGGTGACCGTGAGCCTGGCCTTGAAACTGCTTCTTACCGGTGTCTTAAATTAGGGAGACGGCAATCAAAAATTCTGAATGAAGAAAGTGTGAGTTATGGACGCCTTTATTGTTGCTTTTCAGGTCATGACCCCGATTTTTCTGATGATGGCTGTCGGATTCGGAGCCAGAAGAATCGGCTTGCTGAATGACGGCATCATCAAGCCGGTGAATAACCTGGTCTTTCGGGTATTTCTTCCGGCCATGCTCTTTGTGAGCATTGTGGAAATGGAGTTATCGGAGCTGCTGAACATCCGATTGATCAGTTACGTGGCGGTAGTGACGATCCTGACCTTTTTTGTGGTATTCCTGGTGGTGCCCAAGGTGGAAAAAAAGCGGGAGCGGATCGGGGTGCTGATCGTGGGCATGATCCGTGGGAATGTGGTCTATTTCGGACTGCCAGTCGTGTCTCTTCTGGTGGGTCAGCGGTATGTGGGCATGGTAGCCCTGGTTATTGCAGTGGTAGCCCCCCTTTATAACATCATGTCGGTCATAGCCCTGGAAACCTTTCGGGAGGGTAGAACGGAGCTTCGGAATGTGTTTTCTGGTATTGCCCGAAATCCCATGATTCTCTCCATCGTGGCCGCATTGGTATTCCTGCTTCTTCGGATTCCCATTCCCCAGGTAGTGATGATTCCCCTGAAGGATTTGGCAGGGGTGGCTTCCCCCTTGGCCCTGTTCCTGTTGGGAGGAAGCTTCAGCTTTTCGTCGGCTGCCGGATACTGGAAGGAAATCATTTCTGCCGTACTGGTAAAGACGGTGATCGTGCCGGCCCTGGCTCTGCCGGTGGCTATCTGGATTGGATTTTCCCAGGGAGAATTGGGAACCATCCTGGCAACGGTAGGCGCTCCCACGGCGGTGGCCTCCTTCGCCATGGCCCAACAGATGGAAGGGGATGACCGGTTGGCAGGGCAAATCGTGGTCCATTCCTCGGCTGCAGCGGTAGTCACTATTTTTTTATGGATCGTATTGTTCAAGCATTTTGGATTTTTATAAGAATCGGACAACACATAAGTATCGGACAACAGAAAGGACACATTCATCCATGGGCAATATCCGGATTGGCAAGACCGAGGTCTCAAGGGAGCTCTTCATATTTTTAATTATCAGCGTTCTGCTGGCGGTGGTTTCCGCGGTGGAAAGCACCTCCCTGGCTAACCGGCTTTATGAGGATCTGGACTTTACGGTTATGGAAAGGTCCATGCTGGAGACTCCCCGGGAACTGCCGGGGCTTCTTTCTGTGGTGATCATCGGTATGCTCAACAGTTTGGGAGACATCCGGATCGCTGCCGTGGCTAACATCATCGGGGGAGTGGGCTTGATCTTTTTCGGGCTGGTGCCCAATGAATTTTCCCTTGTACTGATTTTTCTCCTGGTGTACAGTACCGGTCAGCACATCTATCTTCCTCTTTCCAGCACCATTGCCATGACCTTTGCCAAAGGAGAAAACTTCGGGAAACGGCTGGGACAGATTCAAGGCCTTGGCAGTTTTGCCATTATTGTCAGCAGCGCCATCCTTTATCTTCTATATAAGTTCATCGATATTTCCTATCAGGCGGTCTTTGCCTTCGCCGGTGGAGCCATGATCCTGGCTGGGGTGCTGTTTTTCATGCTGGGTCACGGACAGACCAAGGTGGTGGGAGAAAAAAGGTTCGTATTCCGGAAGGAATATAAGATGTACTATATTCTGGCTATCATCAACGGAGCGAGAAAGCAGATTACCATTACCTTTGTTCCCTGGCTCCTGATCGACGTGTACCAGCAGCCGGTGACCACCATCACGGCCCTGTTTTTTGTAGTCTGCGTCATCAACATCTTTTTCAAGCCCTGGTTCGGCGGGCTGATCGACCGGTTCGGAGAGAGCCGGGCCCTGAAGCTGGAAGCCATTGTTATGTCGCTGGCTTGTTTGGGTTTCGCCTTTGCCCTGAAGCTTTTTGATTTCCGGACCGCCCTGATTCTGGCTTGCGTCTGTTATGTGATGGACAAGCTGATGGAATCCGCCTCCATGGCCCGGGCAACCTATGTGCGTAAGCATTCCAAGGAAGCCTCCGATGTGGCCAGGACTCTGACCATGGGCCAGAGCATGGACCACGTGGTCTCCATGCTGATTCCCCTGGCTGCCGGGTATGTGTGGTATGCCGGTGGCGCCGACGGGTATATGTTCGTATTTCTGGGGGCTCTGGTCATCTCTGCCCTCAACTATTTCGTGGCTGGAAAGCTATAGCAGCCGGTGACCGGAAAAATAATGCAAGAAAAACGCAAATATGATATAATTAACCGAAAAAATCAAAGGAGGGTACCATGAGCGAAACAAAAGCCCCGGAAAGCCAAGTGGCTTCCAATTTCATACATAACATCATCGATAAGGATCTGGAGACTCAGAAGTACGGAAACAAGGTCTACACCCGGTTCCCGCCGGAGCCCAACGGATATCTCCATATTGGCCATGCCAAGTCCATCTGCCTGAATTTTACGACGGCAGAGAAGTATAACGGATTCTGCAATCTCCGGTACGATGACACCAATCCGGTGAAGGAGGACGTGGAGTACGTGGATTCCATCGAGGAGGATGTGAAGTGGCTGGGATTCATGTGGACCAAGCGGCTCTTTGCTTCCGATTATTTCGGTACCATGTTTGATTGTGCCGTCAAGCTGATTGAAAAGGGCAAGGCCTATGTGTGCCAGCTGACTCCGGAAGAAATGAAGGAGTACCGGGGAACCCTGACCGAGCCTGGCAAGGAAAGTCCCTACCGAAACCGACTGGCAGAAGAGAACCTGAAGCTGTTTAACGAAATGAAGGACGGCCTGCATCCGGAAGGAGCCATGGTGCTCCGGGCTAAAATTGACATGGCCTCTCCTAATATCAATATGCGGGATCCCATTATCTACCGGATTGCCCACCAGAGCCACCACAACACGGGGGATGACTGGTGCATCTATCCGATGTACGACTATGCCCATCCCATTGAGGATGCCATCGAAGGAATCACCCACTCCATCTGCACCCTGGAGTTTGAAGACCATCGGCCCCTTTATGACTGGGTCCTTCAGGAGCTGGAATGGCCCAATCCTCCCCAGCAGATCGAGTTTGCCCGGCTGAACCTGACCAATACAGTGATGAGCAAGCGGTACCTGAAAGCCCTGGTGGACAATGGAGAGGTGGAAAGCTGGGATGATCCCCGGATGCCTACCATCGCCGGACTTCGGAGAAGAGGCTATACCCCGGAAGCCATCCGGGACTTCTGTGACCGGATCGGCGTTTCCAAGGCCAACAGCACGGTGGACATCTCCCTGCTGGAGCACTGCATCCGGGAAGATCTGAAGGAAAAGGTTCAGAGCCGGAACGTGGTGGAAAACCCCGTCAAGGTCGTCATCACCAATTATCCGGAAGATCAGACCGAGGAAATGGAAATCGAAAACAACAAAGAAGTGCCGGAAATGGGCAGCCGGTTGGTTCCCTTCAGCCGGGAGCTCTATGTGGATGGAGAGGATTTCCAGGAATTCCCCGAGAAAAAGTATTTTCGTCTCTTCCCCGGCAACGAAGTCCGGTTCAAGGGAGCCTACTTCATCACTTGCAACGAAGTGGTGAAAAATCCCGACGGTTCCATTCAGTCGCTTCTGTGCACCTACGATCCGGAAACCCGTTCCGGCGGCGGATTCGAAGGCCGGAAGGTCAAGGGCACTATCCATTGGGTGGATGCGAAAACGGCGGTGGAAATCACCATCCGGGCTTACAATCATCTGATGGTTAAGAATGAAGAGGGTGAAAATATCATGAACCCGGACTCCCTGAACACCATCAAAGCCTTCGCGGAACCGGCCATTTTGGACGCTCAGCCCGGCGAACGATTCCAGTTCTTCCGACACGGCTACTACATCGCCGATGCCAAACTGACCACGGACACTGAAAAAGTGTTCAACCGCATCGTCGACCTCAAAAGCTCCTTCAAACCAACCCAACTTTAAGAACAGTTCTACAAATTGTCCAGTATCGAATTATGACGAATGAAAAAAGACAAGCAATTTCAACGCCTTTCGGAGTTAGTTGCTTGTCTATTTTTGTCGATGCTTACCAACTTGTAGA
>JBLJBD010000147.1:0-6447 GCA_047637815.1 Anaerovoracaceae bacterium | reverse complement strand
GCCTTCAGAAAATCCTTGAGAGGCTCCCCCTGGGAGTCTTTCGGAATATAATAGGGACGGATGGGATCATGCCCTTCCACAGCTACCGGGGCAGCAGGAATCTCCTTTGCGTTCAGAACCTTTTGGACAGTTTTTTCAGCTAGTTCTCGGACAAGCTCCATATCCTGATGATCCGGCCTTCCCGCCCCCAGGATTTCAGAGAAAGAATGTTGCCCCACAAAGGCACCAGCGGTAATGGGATGAAAGCCATTGGCTGCAAGGGCATTACGAAGTTCCATCAATCCATCGTCAAAGTTTCGGTTCCCAAATAGCACTACTGGAACCGCCAAAGTGCCGCTTCCATGAATCTGATCCCGGAGAAAGGGAAGCATCTGATTGGGGACCCGGCCTGCATAGACGGGGACTCCAAGGATCACTAGATCTGATAGGTCGAAAGATAAATCCTTTTGTCGGGCCTCGGGCAAATTAAAAGAGTATTCTTGCCAGGAGGCGCCAAGCCCCTGGGCAATCGATTGGGATAAACGGCTGACGACTTTCTTCGTGGTGCCGGTGGGGCTGAAGTATACAGCCCATACATGGTTGATTTTCATCTTGACAAAAGCCTCCATTTGTATTAAATTAGATTGGTAAGCGACTCGAGCAGGGTCTCTTATCGGGACGTGGCGCAGCTTGGTAGCGCGATTGCTTCGGGAGTAATAGGCCGCAGGTTCGAATCCTGTCGTCCCGACCAACGAAGAGCTCTTTTGCTTGAAAAGGCAAAGGAGTTTTTTATTGCCCAGAAACGATGCCTCGAAGCGACTATCCCTGCTTTTCCTGATCCGACTCCTCCAGCCGGTTGGCCCAAGCCTCCGTATAAAAGGAAAAGTAATCCTTCTGATGTTTTCTTCGGTGGCGGCTAAAAGCACCAGCCCAGATCAGAGAGGGAATCCCGATTAAGGGAAGGTAAAGAAAAAGCAATTTCCGAGACTGGATCCGGTGACCGTACTCGTGGCGGATCAACGGGGAAGAATAGTACCGGTCATCGGCAAAGATATAACGGCCCAGGGTGATGGCTCCCCATCTTCCGGGCACATGAACCACCAGAGCGTCCTTATAAGTTTTATAAGGGCGCTTTTTTAATTTATTCCAATAGTTAAATGCCAGAAATCCGGCCAGATTCTGAGGGAATTCCATTAGAAACATCACTTGCCTCATTTTACATAAACTTTACAATTATCCTCGAAGGTTCTTAACAATGGCATTGTATCATAAGGTTGTAACAAAAAGGGATTAAATATTAAGGAAACAAAAGAAGGAGAATAACCATGAAAAGAAATAAGCTGGCAAGTCTGATCCTGGTAGGTGTTATGGCCCTGAGCCTGGCAGCCTGCGGAGGCGGATCAACAGAAACAGAAGGAGAAGCCCCGGACACTCCGCTGACCGGAACCATCGCCATTGATGGATCATCTACTGTATTCCCCATCACGGAAGCCATCGCAGAAGAATTTAACGGAACCTATCCGGAAGTTCGGATTCCCATCGGCGTATCCGGAACCGGCGGCGGTTTTAAGAAGTTCATCGCAGGGGAAACCGACATCAGCAATGCATCCCGGCCCATCAAGGATGAAGAGGCTCAGGCCGCTGCTGCAGCAGGAATCGAATATATTGAAATGACCATTGCCTATGACGGACTGTCCCTGCTGGTGAATCCGGCTAATGATTGGGTTGACAGCCTGACCGTGGAAGAACTGAAAATGATGTGGGCACCGGACAGCACGGTTAAGACGTGGAGCGACATTCGGTCTGAATGGCCCAATGAAGAAATAAAGTTCTATGCACCGGGAACCGACTCAGGTACCTTTGACTACTTCACAGAAGAAATCAACGGTGAAAGCGGAGCGATCCGACCAGACTTTACCGCCAGTGAAGATGATAACGTACTGGTTCAGGGCATAGCAGGCGACAAAAACGCTATCGGATTCTTTGGATATGCCTACTACGAAGAAAATCAGGACAAACTGAAGCTAGTAGCCATCGACAACGGAAGCGGGCCTGTAGCACCGGATTTCGACACCATTCAGGATGGAAGCTATTCCCCACTGTCTCGCCCCATCTTTATCTACATCAACAAAGCAGCTCTGGAAAAGCCTGAAGTAGTAGAATTCGTCACCTTCTACAACACGGTTGCAGAAGAAATCATCCCGGAAGTAGGTTACGTAGCCCTGCCTTCTGCGGACTACCAGGCAAACCTGGAACTACTGAAATAGAATTACTATAATGTCCTCCGGATTACCTGCCTTCCCCCAAGAGGCGGGTAATCCGTTTATCCAGAGAGTATACAGGGAGAGCCTATGAGAGGTAAAAAGTACGAGATTCAGAAGCTGCATCAGGCAGAATTCTTCGTCGAAAAAGTCCTGATGCTGTTCGCTGCCGTGTCAGTCCTGACGACGGCTATTATTGTCTTCATTTTATTTGAGGAAACCATCGTGTTCTTCAGTGAAGTTCCCCTTTGGGATTTCTTCACCGGCACCCAATGGACCCCGACCCTGCAGCCCAGGAGCTTCGGCATTATTCCTCTGGTGGTGGGAACCCTGATGATCGCCCTGGGTTCCAGCATCATTGCCCTGCCCCTTGGTCTGGGCAGCGCCATCTATCTCAGTGAATATGCCCATAAAAAAGTCCGAAAAGTGGTTAAGCCCATCTTGGAAATCCTGGCAGGGATTCCTTCTATTGTTTATGGATTCTTCGCCCTGACCTTTATCACCCCGATCCTCCAGACGATCCTGCCGGAGACTCAGGTGTTCAATGCCCTGAGTGCCAGCATCGCCGTAGGAATCATGACTCTGCCCATGGTGGCCTCCATGAGCGAGGATGCCATGATGGCCGTACCGGACTCGATCAGGCAGGGAGCTTATGCTCTGGGATCCACCCGATTTGAGGTGGCGGTGAAGGTCACCATACCGGCGGCCATGTCCAGCATCGGGGCAGCCTTCGTTCTGGCCATTTCCAGAGCCATTGGCGAAACCATGATCGTAGCCATCGCTGCCGGCCAGAGCCCGGTCCTCACCCTGAATCCCCTGAACAGTATTCAGACCATGACGGGCTTTATGGTCAACATCAGTATGGGGGATATCCAGCAGGGAACCATCGAATTCAAAACCCTGTTTGCCGTGGGAACCGTGCTGTTCTTCATGACGCTGATCATGAATCTGATTGCCCGGGCGATTATCAAAAAGAATCGGGAGGTGTATTAATGGACCAGAAGCTGTATCAAAGACGTCATTTGAAAAATAAATTGTTTCACCTGCTCCTGGCCGGATGCATCCTCTTTTCCATCACTGCCCTGGCCCTTCTCCTTTACGATATATTCCACAAGGGTCTGGGGTGGCTGGACTGGCAGTTTCTGATCAGCATGCCTTCCCGTTCCCCGGAGAAAGCCGGCATACTGTCTGCTCTGGTGGGGAGTATCTGGGTAATCGGCCTGACCTCCTTGTTCTCCCTGATTCTGGGAGTGGGTACGGCTGTCTATCTGGAGGAATATACGGATCCGAAGAAGCTGATCAACCGAATCATTCAGCTGAACATTTCCAACCTGGCCGGAGTGCCGGCCATTGTTTATGGCCTTTTAGGACTAGCTTTCTTTGTCCGTTTCCTGGGATTTGACAAGAGCATTCTGTCCGGAGCCCTGACCCTGACCCTGTTGATCCTTCCGGTCATCACGGTATCGGCCCAGGAAGCCATCCGAAGCGTACCCCGGTCCCTCCGGGAAGCATCCTATTCCCTGGGGACCACCAAGCTTCAGACCATCACCGGAGTTGTGCTGCCCTATGCCATGCCCGGCATCCTGACCGGATCCATCCTGGCCATTTCCAGAGCCATGGGAGAAGCAGCACCCCTGATCATGGTGGGGGCTGCCGGATACATCGCCTTTCTCCCGAAAGGCCCCATGGACTGGTTTACCGTACTGCCGGTACAGATCTTTAACTGGACCTCAAGGCCTCAGGAAGAATTTCAGTATATCGCCGCAGCCGGCATCATCGTTCTTATGGCGGTCCTGCTTTCTGCCAATGCCGTAGCCATCCTGCTGCGGAATAAGTATCAGAATCGAATGGATTAAGAGAAGGAGTTGGAAAATTCAATGGGAATTAAAATGAAGATTGAGAACCTGGATTTCTATTATGAGGATTTCAAGGCTCTGAAAAATATCAATATGGACATCGAAGAAAAGAAGGTGACCGCTCTGATCGGTCCCTCCGGCTGCGGTAAATCCACCTTGATCAAGACCATGAACCGAATGACGGATCTGATTGAAGGGACGAAAATCACGGGGGATATCAGTTTGGACGGGGAAAGTATCCTGGGACCCGGAAATGATGTGGTACTCCTGCGGCGGCGAATCGGAATGGTTTTCCAAAAGCCCAATCCCTTCCCTAAATCCATCTATGAGAATGTGGTTTTTGGACCGAAGCGCCATGGAATCACCAATCGGACGGATCTGGAGGAAATCATGGAGCGGAGCCTGAAGCAGGCTGCCTTGTGGGATGAGGTCAAGGATAAGCTGAAAAAATCAGCCCTGGCTCTGTCCGGCGGACAGCAGCAGCGGCTCTGTATTGCCCGGGCACTGGCCGTAGAACCGGAAGTCCTGTTGATGGATGAAGCCACCTCGGCCCTGGATCCCATCTCCACCGCAAAGATCGAAGACCTTGTTGTGGAGCTGAAAAAACAGTATACTATTGTTACCGTAACCCATAACATGCAGCAGGCTACCCGGATTTCGGACAAGACGGCCTTCCTTCTGCTGGGGGATCTGATTGAATACGATGACACGGAAAAGCTTTTTTCGGTGCCCAAGGACAAGCGCACAGAAGACTATATCACAGGGAGGTTCGGATGATGAGAAATAAATTTGAGACTCAATTGGAGGAGTTGAACCGGGAGTTGATTCATATGGGGGCTTTGGTGGAGGAATCCATCGACAGTGCTGTTAAAGCCCTATGCAATCAGGATAAGGAGGAGGCGCGAAAGGCCATCGCCTTTGACCGGAAGATCGATTATAAGGAAAAGGAAATCGAGGACCTGTGTCTGAAACTGATTCTGCAGCAGCAGCCGGTTGCCCGGGATCTCCGACAGATTTCCGCAGCCCTGAAAATGATTACTGACATGGAACGGATCGGGGACCAGGCAGCAGACATCTCGGACATCGCCATATTCCTGGCAGAAGAAAAATATATTAAAAGCCTGGAAACCATACCGGAAATGGCCGGAGCCACCATCCGAATGGTGACCGGGAGCATTGATGCCTTTGTGAAAAGCGACCTGGAACTGGCTCGATCGGTCATTGACTCCGATGATATTGTGGACAATCTTTTTGTAAAGGTAAAGGACGATCTCATTTCTCTGGTCCATCAGAATCCGGACAACGGCCGGCAGGCCATGGATCTGCTGATGGTAGCCAAATACTTCGAACGGATTGGTGATCATGCCGTGAATATAGCCGAATGGGTGGTCTTTTCCATTACGGGAGAACATCGGGAAATGGACGGAAGAGAGGAAATATAGTGGATACCAGAAAGCTGATCTACTGTGTGGAGGATGAAAAAAATATTCGGGATTTGGTGGTCTATGCCCTGAACAGCAGCGACTTCAGGGCCGAAGGCTTTGAGGACGGAGAAGCCTTTCGGGAGGGGATTAAAAAAGCCATGCCGGACCTGGTCCTTCTGGACATCATGCTTCCGGGGGAGGATGGAATGGCCATATTGGCTGAACTCAGACGAAACAAGGAAACCCGCCAGTTGCCGGTAATCCTTCTGACCGCCAAGGGCAGCGAATTTGATAAGGTTCAGGGACTGGATGCCGGAGCCGATGATTATGTAGCCAAGCCCTTTGGTGTCATGGAACTTTTATCCCGGGTACGGGCCGTCCTGCGCAGGAGCCGATTGGATCGGGAGCAGCCGGTGCTCCAGGTTGGGAAAATTCTGATGAATCAGGAAGAAAGGCGGGTACTGGCCGATGGCCGTGAACTGCAGCTGACCTTCAAAGAATTCGAACTCCTCCGTTTCCTCATGGAGAATGAAAACATGGTCCTTTCCAGAGACAAGCTGCTGGACATCGTCTGGGGCTATGATTCGGAAGTGGAGACCAGAACCGTTGACGTTCATATCCGCAGTCTTCGGCAAAAGCTGGGAGACCTGGGAGAACTGATTGAAACCATCCGCAATGTAGGATATCGGATAGGGAGAGGAGTATGAAACGAAAAATATTTGGCAGCATGGTGCTGCTTTCTGTGATAACGGTTTTGCTGGCCACGGCTGCGTTTTCGGCATTGCTTTTCCAGCAGTTGGAAAAAGATATGGAGAGGGAGCTTAAAAATCAGATGGCCTTGGCTGTCTCCGGGTATGAGCAAGGAGGGACGCCCTTCCTGGAAGGAGTCCGGGGAGAAGACCGGAACTCCCGGATTACCCTGATCGC
>JBLJBD010000146.1:0-46979 GCA_047637815.1 Anaerovoracaceae bacterium | reverse complement strand
GAAATGACCCTGGGCATGCACCAGAAGGGCCGTTTTATGTCCATCGTGACGGTGGATCAGTGTCAGCTGGTAGATCCGGATTTCAACCGGATTCTTGCAAGCGTCCTGGAATTCTGCGGCCAGAAAGGATACGTCCATTATAACAAAAAAAGTCACCAGGGTTTCTTGCGGAATCTGATCATCCGAAAGGGGGTAAGAACCAAGGAACTGCTGGTCAATCTGGTCACCTCCTCCCAGGAAAACCTGGATGAAGCCGCTTTTGTCTCCATGCTGGAATCCCTGCCCCTGGAGAACAAAATCGTCGGAATCCTTCACACCATCAATGACGGCCTGGCAGATTTTGTTTACTGCGACCGGTTGAAGGTTCTTTCGGGAAGAGATTACTATGAAGATGAAATCCTGGGTCTCCGGTTCCGGGTCAGTGCCTTTTCTTTTTTTCAGACCAACGTGGACGCAGTGGAGCGGCTGTACCGGGAGGCGCTGGAGCTGCTGGAAGATCCGGAAGGGAAAACCATCTACGACCTGTATTGCGGCACTGGAACCATTTCCCAGGCCCTGGCCATTCGGGCCGGCCATGTCATCGGTGTGGAACTGGTGGAAGAAGCGGTGGCAGCAGCCCGGATCAATGCAGAACTCAATGGTTTGAAAAACTGTGATTTCATCGCGGGAGATGTTCTGAAAGTCCTGGATCAGGTGGAAGAAAAGCCGGATGTCATCGTGGTGGATCCTCCAAGGATGGGTATTCATCCCAAAGCCATGGATAAAATCCTCCAGTATGGAGTCCCCCAGATTCTCTATATATCCTGTAATCCGAAAACCCTGGCTGAAAATCTTCAGCATGTGAATTTTTATGGCTATGAGGTTTCTGTTTGGAAAACCTACGATAATTTCCCTTATACCAAACATATCGAAACCGTAACCCTGCTTACCCGGAAGGGATAAAGGAATAATTGGCTGTGAGGTCCGCCTATCGGTTGGAAGGGGAGTGTTAAAAATGAGCAAAATCTCCATTCGTTTTTTTGATGATAAAGAAGTTCGTGCTGTTTGGGACGATGAAAAATCCAAGTGGTGGTTCTCTGTATTTGATATCATAGGTGTTTTGCGTGGAGAGGAAGACTACACAAAAAACAGAAATTATTGGAAATATTTAAAGGCGAAACTAAAAAAAGAAAACAACGAGTTGGTTAGTACCACTAACCAACTGAAATTGATAGCTGCCGACGGAAAAAAATATCTAACAGATACATTTGACTATGAAGGTGTCATTGAACTTGCCAAAAATTTTCCAAGTAAACAGGCAAACCGCTTTATTGAATGGTTCACTAGCAGTGATGAAACGATCGACGGAAAGAGCAAATCAAAGGCATATGCCCTTTTTGACAGTTCTTTGTTTGATACAATAGAAGTCGGTACGATAAAAGGATTACAGCAGATCCACGGCTATTTATTCGGTGGCCTTTATGATTTTGCAGGGCAAATCCGAAAACTTAATATCGCAAAGAGTGGATTCCAATTTGCTATGGCTCGTTTCTTGCCGGAAACACTGAAAAAAATTGAAGAAATGCCCGAAAGTACTTTTAATGAAATTGCAGACAAATATGTGGAAATGAATGTTGCCCACCCTTTTCTGGAGGGCAATGGCAGAAGCATGCGCATTTGGCTTGACCTGATTCTGAAAAAGAACCTGAAACTCTGCGTGGATTGGAGCAAAATCAATAAAAAGGATTACCTCACAGCGATGGAAAAGAGCGTGTCGGATTCCTCACAAATAAAAGCACTTTTAAAGTCTGCTTTGACAGATCAGATAAACGACCGTGAAATGTTCATGAAAGGTGTAGATTATTCTTACTATTACGAGCAGGAAAATGAAATATTCGAAGGAGAAATTTAAGAAAATTCTATTAACAGAAAGTACTGCCCGGGGTCCTGATTTTCAGGACTTTTTCTTTTTTGAATTCTGGGAGCAAGACTTGAAATGGTATATTTATAGGGGAATAGAAGGATAATTGTAAAATATTGGAGCTCTAAGGAACAGCCCATCGGCGTCTTGAAGGTATAGAATGAAAAAAACTGGAATAAAAAAAGACAGATAAATTGTGGTTCTTAATCAGATTGAAGGACAGGAGAAAACTTATGGCCATGCTGGAGTTAAAAAACGTTTATGTCACCCTGGACAGCGAAAAAGGAGAGATTGATGTCCTGAAGGACATCACGCTCAGTTTGGACAAAAAGAAAATTTATGTGATGACAGGCCCTAATGGGAGTGGGAAGACTTCCATAGCGAAAGCCATAATGGGAATTTATCCCATTGCAAGAGGACAAATTCTCTTTGAAGGACAGGACATATCAAAGAAAGGGATAGCAGAGCGGGCCCAACTGGGGATAGGGTATGCTTTTCAGCAACCACCCCGTTTTAAAGGATTGAAAGTCCGGGATTTGCTGACCCTGGCTGCGGGCCAGGATGATCCTGCAAGGTACTGCGATCTTCTCTATGATGTGGGTCTCTGCGCCCAGGACTATATGGACCGAGAAATGAATGCCAGCCTTTCAGGCGGAGAAATGAAGCGTATTGAAATTGCCAGCCTTCTGGCACGGAATTTAAAAATTGCTCTTTTTGATGAACCGGAAGCAGGAATCGATTTGTGGAGTTTCCAGCGATTGACCGAAACTTTTGAAACCATCCATGAAAAACTGGATACTTCCATCGTTATTATTTCCCATCAGGAAAGGATATTAAGGCTGGCAGATGAAGTAATCATGGTAAAGGAAGGTCGAATCAGTGAGATCACCACTCGGGAAAAAATCCTGGGAGATATCCAGCGCTTGGATGTGGAATGTCAGTTTAGCGTGAGCGGGGCAAGAGGGGGGAAACAAGATGCTGGATGCAACAGATAAAAGGCTGCTCGAGGAAGTAGCTGACTTGCATGGGCTCCCTATGGGAGCGTATAATATCCGTAAAAACGGGCAGGGCATCCGGCGAAAAACGACCGCTAACATTGAGATCGCCACAAAAGAGGATAAACCTGGAATAAATGTGGTTATCAAACCGGGAACCCGGGGAGAGAGCGTTCATATCCCAGTGATATTATCCAGGGAGGATCTGCATGATCTGGTCTATAATACTTTCGAAATCGGGGCTGATTCGGACGTGTTGATTGTCGCCGGCTGCGGCATCCATAATCCGGGGTGTAAAACAGCTCAACACGACGGGATACATGAATTTTTTGTTCGCAAGGGTGCCAGGATGCGATACGTGGAAAAACATTTTGGAGAGGGAGAGGGCACGGGAGAAAAGATCCTGAATCCGAAAACCATGGTTGAGGTGGAAGAAGGTGGCATTGCCGAACTGGAACTGATTCAGATCAAAGGAGTAGACCACACACGACGGGAAACAGAAGTAATCCTTCATAAAAATGCCCGGCTGATCGTAACAGAACGGTTGTTAACCACTTCCAATCAGACATCGGACTCCATCATCACAGTCGAATTAAGGGGTGACGATTCTACAGCTCAAATTGTTTCCCGATCCGTAGCCCAGGATAACTCCAGACAAATTTTCCATCTGAATTTAAGAGGATACACCCGCTGCCGCGGCCATATCCAATGCGATTCGATTATTATGCATCAGGCTCAGGTTTCCTCCATTCCTGAAATCAGTGCCTTCCATTCGGATTCCCAACTGATTCATGAAGCTGCAATCGGTAAAATAGCCTCCGAACAACTGGTCAAACTGATGACCCTTGGATTGACGGAAAAAGAAGCAGAGGAAACAATCTTAAAAGGATTTCTGAAGTGAAAAAAGAAGAATATTTGGGTATATTGACTTTATGTTAAGTTAACGCTGAATACTAAGGAGGATATAACCATGAAAAAATATACATTTAACGATTACTTTGTTGCACCGGAAGGAAAGATTGCCAAGAGAATGCTTTTTAAAAGCGATGATGTAATTGCCTTTGTCCTGAACATTGCCAAAGATGAGATATTGCCTGGGCATACTCATATGGAATCCACCCTTTTCATCCAGGTTATGGAAGGTCATGCCAAGGTTGTGACCGATGGCAACGAGACTCTTTTGGGAGTCGGAGAGCTGATGCAGGTGGACGGACAGGAAAGTCTTCAGGTCATCAACGTCGGTGAAGAGGTTCTGCGCCTTTTTGTCACCATTTCACCAATGGGATCGGAGGCTTTTGCAACGGATGCCAACGTCTAAACGGGCTGTAGCCAAGTATGCTGGCGGGTTTATCGCCTGGGTCATTGGTTCCGGTTTTGCCACAGGTCAGGAAGTCCTGCGGTTCTTTACCAGCTACGGAACCCTCAGTTATGGGGTTGTTCTGGTTAATCTGATTGGATTCCTCTTCATTGGCCAGCTGATCCTAACCACAGGATATGAAAAAAAGGGGGTTGAAAACTTCAATCCCTATGTACACTTCTGTGGAAGAAAGCTGGGCACCTTCTATTCCTGGTTGATTCCCGTCACCATCGTATTGATTATGCCGGTATTAGTATCTGGTGCAGGGGCAACCCTGCACCAGTATTATGGTATCAGCCCTGTGATTGGTTCCGCCATCATGACTTTGATGGTATTGGCTGCCTATCTCATCGGTTTTGAACATCTGGTTCGGATCGTGTCAGCCATCGGCCCCATCATCATCATATTCTCCCTGACGGTTGGAACAGCAACAGTGTTCAGGGATTTTTCCCGTTTCGGAGAAATCAGCACTTATGAACCGATACTGAGCCAATCTCAATCCTCCCCCCACTGGGTTCTCAGTGCCGTTTTATATCTTTCCCTGACATTTTTAAGCGGCAGTACTTATTACACCGCTCTTGGACAATCAGCAGCAGACCGGCGGGAAGCCAAATACGGAGCGATTGTGGGGGCCTTGGCTCTGATAGCAGCCATTACCATCATGAATAGCGCGATCCTGCTGAACGCCGAAAATACAGCCCTGCTGTCCATTCCCATGCTGTATCTGGCAAGGGAGATTTCCTATTTGCTGGGGGCCGTTTTTTCAGTAGTGCTGATCCTGGGAATGTTTTCCTCCTGTTCCGCTATGATGTGGACCGTATGCAGCCGGTTTAATCGGGGAGGTATGCGGGGGAACCGAATATTCGCTGTCTCCATTGCAGTCCTTACTTTTACCCTGGGATTGTTTTCCTTTCGGGACCTGGTAGGGACCCTGTACCCTATGGTAGGTTATCTTGGCCTCGTTTACATAGGATGTGTTGTATGGAAAGGAGTTTCTAATGAGTTATCTTTATCAAATCATTGAAACAGAAGAACAGCCGGTTTTAGTAATTGAAAAGACTCTGCCGGTTTCCAAGCTTCCGGAAGTGGTAGGTCTGGTATTTCAATCCATTGCCGAGTATCTCTATCGTAAAGGGGATGAACCCTTGGGGCCTGCTTTTATTGCTTATCACAACATGGATATGGATAATCTTCAGGTTGAGATCGGCTTTCCGGTGAAGGAAAAAGTGGAAGGAGAAGGGGAAATCAAAGCCAGCGTCATCCCGGCCGGCAAAAAAGCAGGGGGTTATCATAAGGGACCTTACCGGGATATCAGTCCCCTTTATGACGGACTTTCCAGCTGGATTTTTCGCAAGGGCTATGAACCCTCCGGAATTGTCTATGAATATTACTTCAATTCACCGGGGGAAATATCGGAATCAGAACTGCTGACCAAGGTAGAATTTTTGTTAAAGTAATGCTAACCTATTCGTTTAGAAAGCAAAACCAGCAAACCAGTTTTAAGACGGCCCTGTGAGGCTGTCTTTTTTCAGCTCCTTTGCACTTTCTTGCCGATTTTTTCTAATGGACTTCCTAAATTCCTTATTCGTGGTAAAATAGGGTGGTAAATAGTATGTATATAAATTAACAATCCCATTACGGAAAGGGTATGGTCTATCATGAAAAAACTGAAAAAAATCGGGTTGATTCTATCTCTGATCCTGATTCCGATGATTTTCGGAGCAGGATGCACGGAGAAAACACCAGCAACAGAACCATCCTTGCCACCACCGGCCTTTACACCAGAAACCTATCCGGTAATAGACGGTTCCACCGTTACCATACCTCTGTCGGAAGCTCTGGCTGGCCGGCTTATGGATCTGCCAATAGAGGAAGCCCGGCAATACGTTCTTCATAATAAGACCCACCCGGCCTATTTGAATTTAATCTATGGAAAGGCCGACTTGATCTTTGTCACTGGACCTTCCGAGGAGGAACTGAAGCTGGCAGAGGATCAGGGAGTGGAGCTGGAGATCATTCCTGTGGTTCATGAAGGGTTCGTCTTTCTGGCCAACGAAGCTAATCCGGTGAAAGGACTGACCCTGGAACAGATTCGGGGCATCTATACCGGTAAGATCACCAACTGGAAGGATGTCGGTGGTTCAGACATGCCCATCACCCCTTACCAGCGTCCCGTTAATTCCGGCAGTCAGACCGGATTTCTGGAGATGGTCATGAAGGAAGAGATTCCTATGGAGCCCCTCATGGAACAAGTGGTGGCTGAAATGGGTGCTCTAATTGATGCGGTAGCAGCCTACGACAATGAACCCTCCGCCATTGGATACTCCTACTATTATTTTGTCATGGATATGTGGGGCAATGATCAGATTAAACTTCTGTCCGTAGATGGAATCTACCCGGACAAGGATACCATCCGGGATGGCAGTTATCCGCTGAATACGGCCTATTACGCGGTGATTCGAAAGGATGAACCAGAAAACAGCCCGGTAAGAGAAATCATCGACTGGCTGCTGACGGAAGAGGGGCAGCTGATGGCAGAGGAGGCGGGTTATGTACGGGCAAAATAAGCCTTTCCTTTCTGTTATGGTTGCCATCCTTCTGCTGATCATTTTATCAGGCTGCGGCCAGGAAAGCCCTGCAACGCCGGAGCCGGAACCGGCCAAGGCGATCCTTTCTCCGGTGACGATCCCATACTTGGTCCGAAATCCCATTGAGGCTGACTATACAGAAAAATCGGAAGAAAGACTGACAGAAAGGACCTTTACCATCAGCGGATTGAGGGATCAAGAGCTGCAAAACTCCGTCAACGGCCAGTTATCGGAACTTTATCAACGCTTGAGTCGGGGAGAGCTGCCCCCTTACCGGGGAATCCGTCAGGCAGTACCGGAAACCGCGACCCCTTCCTCTGCCAGCCTGGATGCCAGCCTTTCCTTTAATTACAATAATGTGATATCGGTGATGGTCTATTCCAACCTGAACCTGGAGGAAAAGGGTAAAAATCCGGTTTATATCGGTCAGATGGAGACGCTGAACATCGATCTCAATACGGGAAAGGAAATCCTTCTGAAAGACCTGTTCGCGGATGATGTGGATTACTTGAGCCTCCTGAGCGACATCGTCAATAAAAGGCTGATAAAAAGCAATCCCATGGAGGAAGAAGAATCCTATCTGGATATGATGTCGGGAGGGCTTCGGCTGGTAGCTCCCTTCAAGGGAATCCGGGAAGATCAGAAATTCGCCCTTTATCAGGGGGGAATAACCCTGATCATCGATTATAATAATCCCGAGTTCAATACAGGATTCTACGCCAATTCTATCTATATACCCTTTGAGGAATTGGGACCGGTAGTAGCTGTCACGGAGCGGTTCCATGATCCTGGCAGGAACATTTACCAGTCAGAAAAACCATTGGTCTATGAATTTATCCAGTCGGGAAGCCTGGAGCGGGAGCAAAAGCAGGAATTGCGGGAGATTGATGGAATTCAGGTTTATCAGACCTTGAACTATCCGAAGGACCTGCCGCCGGAAGCACTGGATAAACTACAGGAGCTCCAGAAACCGGATGATCAAACCTTCAGACTGCTGAAAGAAAAAGCCGGAATTCAGGAAGAAGGGATTCCGGTGATGGAACAGAATGTATGGGCAACTAGGACTGGAAATTTCATCAGTGTGTCCCGCAACCTGTCCTTTTACTCTATGAATGTTGCATATGGAGTCCGGGAGGACTTCTGCTTTGATGAAAAGGGACATTTCATTGGGTTGAAGGATTTGTTCGTAGACGGCTTCGATTGGGAAAAGCTGGTAACCGCGGCCCTGGATAAAGCGATCGCCCAGGATCCGGGCCTGCAGGGAGAGGATTCGGAAATCTGGATTCAGGATTTGCAATTTGTCCTGGGATTATCAGAAATCAATTTCACCACCCAGCCAATCAAAAGACCGGATGGAAGCGAATACCCCCTCTATTTTTTCCTGTCCTATGAAGAAATAGGATGCAGCAACCTCCGGATCTTTGATTCGCCATAAATCAACAAAACTAGTCCTTGCGGTTCCTATAGGAGGGCATATAATTTAAAGTAGGGACAGATTAATAATTAAAACAGACCGGCCCCTGGGGCTGGTTTTTTCAAAGGAGGAGTGTTTTATGAGAAAAGCAATATCTTTCTTTCTGATTACCATGCTGATCGTTTCCATGGCTTCCATTGCTGCTTACGGAGATCCTGGGAATGGTAACAGTAAAAACAAAGGGTTCCGGGATATCCAGGGGAACTGGGGTGCGGCTTCCATCCTGAAGATGCAGGAGTTGGGCCTTCTTTCCGGGTATGAGGATGGAACCTTCCGACCGGACCAGACTTTAACCCAGGATGAGATTGCCGTTCTACTGGATCGCATTCGGGAACAGCGTTTTGATGAAGACGGGGACTGGGATCTGGAGGATGAGGACCTGAAGGACGTACCGGGCTGGGCAAAGAAATCCTTAGCCAAGGGGCTTCAGAATCAGTACATCAATCTGAATCGTTACCATTCTCAGGTCCAGTGCGACCGGTTGCTGGCTGTTGTTCAACTTGCTAAGGCCTTAGGAGTCGATCCGGTAGATTCGGATGACATCGATGATAATCCCTTCCAGTTCAGAGACCGGAACCTGATCAGCGATGAAGATTACGGGTATCTGCTGGCCATGTTCAATAAAGGATATCTGAAGGGTTACCCGGATGGTAAGTTTAATCCCAACGCTATGATGAGCCGGGTTCAGATAGCAGCCCTTATTGACCGGATCCTTGAGGATACGGATGGTGATCCCACCGACAAACAGGCTCCAGTATGGCCCACAGGCAGCGGCATTACCGCTTCAGCCATTACTTCTAATAGCATTACCCTGACCTGGAGCGCCGCAACCGACAATGTTGGCATCACCCTATATCGTATCAATTATAAGGATGGAACCGACAAGGTCAAATACGTCAGCCAGGGAAGAACCACCGCGATTACAGGCCTGACGTCAGACCGGGAGTTTACCTTCACCGTCTATGCCCGGGATGGAGCCGGCAACTGGAGTAATCCGGGACCATGGGTAAAAGCAACGACCCTGAAAGCTGTTGAACCGCTGGAGACTGCCTTGAAAGCAGTCAATGACGCGGATACCCGGGAAAAAATGCATTTGGCCCTCACGACCTATGCCTCGGTTCTGGGGTTGGATTTGACCAAGTACAATGCTCTACTGGACAAGACCAGCGTACTGGATGAAATGCTGAAACATACCTTTACAGATAAAGCTGTCCTGAAGGCGATTTTTGATGATGCAGTAGAGGATGCTTCATAATCAGAAAGCGTTACAGCCCTCACAGTCCTTGTTCTTCGGACTGCGGGGGTTTCTTTTTTGTTAGAGGAGGAATATAATCGTAGGAAAGGACAGAATACAGAATTCCCAAAAGGAGATAGATCATGATGCAGCAAAACCCCTATCAGATGACGGAAGCCGAACTGCTTTCCCTGCTTGGATCCCATGAAGAAAGTGGTTTGACCAATCAGGAATATCAACAGAAACGCCAGGAGTTCGGCCCTAATAAATTGGCGGAAGGGAAAAAGAAAACAAAATTACAGCAGTTTCTCCATCAGTTCAAGGATGTGATGATCCTGATTCTGCTGCTGGCTGCAGGAATCTCCTTTTTCATCGCTTTAATGGAAAAGGAAGGATATTTCGAACCCTTCCTGATCCTCTTCATTGTGGTGCTCAATGCCATTATTGGCTTGGTTCAGGAGGGCAAAGCGGAACGTGCTTTAGACGCCCTGAAAAAAATGTCTGCCCCAAAAGCCCGGGTAATACGGGAAGGTCAAGAGCGGATTATTGATGCAGCAGACCTGGTGCCGGGAGACCTGATATTTTTGGAGGCTGGAGATTATGTGCCGGCAGACGGCCGAATCCTCCAGTCCAGCAGCCTGAAAACAGAGGAATCCGCCTTGACGGGAGAATCGGAACCGGAAGAAAAACGGGCCGGTACCCTGGAAAAAGGAAACATTCCCCTGGGAGACCGGACCAATATGGTCTACGCCGGATGCAGCGTCACCTACGGTACGGCCAAGGCCGTCGTAACAGCTACTGGTATGGGCACTGAAATAGGAAAGATTGCGGAACTCATAGCCGGATCACCGGATACCAGGACTCCATTGCAGCTCAAACTTGAAAAACTGGGTAAATTAATTGGTTTTATGGCTATGGGAATCTGCCTTGTCATATTTGCCATTGGAGCACTAAGCGGAATGGCCATCATCGATATTTTCATGATTGCCGTTGCCCTTGCTGTATCTGCCATACCGGAGGGCCTTCCGGCTATCGTAACCGTTGTGCTGGCCATTGGTGTTCAGAAAATGGTTAAGAAGAATGCCATCATCCGCAAGTTGCCGGCAGTGGAAACGTTGGGAAGCACGTCGGTAATCTGCTCCGATAAAACAGGAACCCTGACTCAGAACCGGATGACCTTGACCCACCTGTTTTCCGCCAGTTCTAATGAACTGGAATCCATGGAGGGGGCTATTTCCTCCGAGGCGGAGAAGCTTCTGCTGTGGGGCTCCCTCTGCTCCGAAGGGAAAGTACTCATTACCGATGAAGGGGATATGGCCGGAATTGGGGACCCAACGGAAACTTCCATCCTTCTGGAAGGAGAGAGAAGAGGAATCCGCAAAGACCAGGCCATGGACCAATATCCCAGGCTGGGGACTCTGCCCTTTGATTCCGATCGTAAGATGATGGCATCCATCCATAAAATGGATGGAAAAATCATCGTTATTGTCAAGGGAGCTTTTGATATCCTGGCAGACCGCTGCAGTTCCGGCAATTTGGAAGGAGGCCATCAGGCCAATCGGGATATGAGCCGCCAGGCTCTCCGGGTACTTGCCCTGGGCATGAAGGAAATCGAGAATTATGATCCTTCCATGACTTCCGGTGAACTGGAAAGCAACCTGGAGTTCAAAGGTCTCTTCGGCATGATCGATCCGCCCAGACCGGAGGCCGCTGTGGCGGTGGCTTTATGCGGAGAAGCCGGAATTCGGGCTGTCATGATCACTGGAGACCATGTTTTGACGGCATCAGCCATCGCCAGGGAATTGGGAATCCTGAAAGAGGGTGACCGGGCTGTTTCCGGTGCAGAGCTTGGGGAAATGTCGGAAGACCAGCTGGCGGATCAGGTGGAAGGAATATCCGTCTATGCCCGGGTCTCTCCGGAAGATAAGATTCGGATCATCCGTGCCTGGCAGAAGAAGGGGGCGGTTGTCTCCATGACTGGAGACGGCGTCAACGATGCTCCCGCCCTAAAAGCGGCGGATATCGGCTGCGCCATGGGAATCACCGGAACGGATGTAGCCAAGGGAGCATCGGATATGATCCTTTCCGATGATAACTTCGCGACCATTGTGGATGCAGTACGGGAAGGCCGGGGAATTTATGAGAACATCCGCCATACGGTCGGATTTCTTTTAGGAACCAACATTGGGGAAGTATTGATCGTACTGGCAGCCATGGTTATTTGGCAAGTATCTCCTTTTTTAGCCATCCATCTCCTCTGGATCAACCTGATTACGGACAGCCTTCCGGCCATCGCCCTGGGGATGGAACCTATCCGGGATGATGTGATGAAACAGAAACCCAAGCCAAAAGAGGAAGGGATTTTTGCCCATGGTTATGGAATCCGGATTGTGCTTCAGGGATTTATGTTCGGGGCTCTTACTTTGGCCGGATTCATGCTGGCCTGGGATCTTACCGGAGAACTGGAGGGAGCAAGGACGATGGCCTTTATGGTTTTGGCCTTATCTCAGACCTTTCATGCCTTTAACATGAGGTCGCCGCTGTCCCTGATCCGCACCGGCATATTCACCAACAAGACACTGAACGGTGCCACTCTGATTTCTTTGTCTTTGGTAATGCTGGTTTTGTTTGTTCCACCGGTTCAGGCAGCTTTCGGCTTGATTCCATTAACCGGACAGCTTTACGGAATCGGACTGGCCTTGGCTCTGGTGCCCATACTGGTACTGGAATTCTATAAGAATACATTAGGGAAGAAAGCTTCCTGATCATGGGAACCGGCTTATGCCCGTTTTCATCAGATTTCGGCTTGTAACTTTTTCGGATTCTTATATAATAATAGATAAGACAGGAGGTGAACCGATTGAAAATGAAGTACAACAAACTGGTCCGGGACCGGATTCCTGAGCTGATCGAAGAAAGTGGACGAAAACAGATATCCCGAACCCTGAATGAGGACGAATACGAGCAGGCCCTGATGGATAAAATCGTAGAGGAAATCGAGGAATACCGAGTCAGTAAAAATGAAGAAGAAATCGCCGATATTTATGAGGTCCTGGATTGTCTGGTCAAGCTGAAAGATTATGAACCTATGCATATTGATTATCTGAGGTTGATTAAGCGAGAAGCCAGGGGATCTTTCCATAAGCGGATTCTGCTAGAAGAGGTAGAGGATAAAGACTGAAGGGAAAAGTCTTCCTTCAGGAACAGAGAAGGGAAGGGATAAGATGAACAATCTGGAAATGGCCATACAGATGGAAGAAAAGGGCGCTTCCTATTACAAGAATCAGGCTGAAACCCATAAAGAAACGCCTTTGGAACTGATTTTCATCATGATGGCAGAAGATGAGATCAAGCATCGGGAAATCCTGAAAAGCAGGTTCCAGCGAAGGGTCGACTACAGCCTGATTGACAACGGAACTCTGGATAAAACTCTGAATATATTTAATGAACAGCGGGCGGTGATCAAGGAGCTGCATCAGCTTCCAACCCAGTTGAATGTCTATAAAGAAGCGCTGGAAAACGAAAAGCAGAGCATCGATCTGTATCGGGCACACTTCAAGGAAGCAAAGACCGATGCCGACAAGGAGCTGTTTGAATTCCTCATCAAGGAGGAAATGAATCACCACAATATTCTGGACGAAATCGTCATGGCCCTTACCAGCCCGGAGGATTGGGTGGAATCGGCAGAATTCGGAAAGAGAAGAGAATATTAAGGAGTTGACGGAGGAAACTATATGAATTTGAACCCGGCCCTGCTGGTGGAACGGGACTTGCTGAACAGGCATTTTCTGAAGGCAAACAATGTTACAAAAAAACAGATGCAGGAGTACCTGTCCGGTCATGTGCTGGAGGAAGGATTCCGGAGCTTTGAGCCAGATAAAGAGATTCACTGCGATGATCTGCTGCTGGCTCTTTTTCCATTGCTGAAAAGGATTTCGAAAGAACCGGAAGAGGGATGGATTCAATATATTCTGGACGGGACCCTGAGCCAGCTGTTTCCGGAAGGAAAGGAATTTCAGGAATCCAGAGAACTGAAACTGGCAAGAAATATTATTTTCCAGACTGCCCGGACTTTTATCCATCTGCCTGGATACCGGGTCAAGGGACAGGAAGAAATCATCCGGTTTCTGGAGCCGGAGGAAGTGGGCTCCTGCCACGGACGATGGGAATATGAGAAACTGGCCCGATATTGGAAACAGCACTATATCAATGAATTCATGCTCCTTTACGGAGAAAATACCGGATACAACATCATTGGCCATATCAACGGTGTCCACCGGATTGCCGTTAATATCAGCCGGCAGCTGAGCCAGGCCGGGGTGCCCATCGATAAAGCCCTGGTTTCCGGTGCTGCCGCAGGTCATGATATCGGGAAGTTTGGCTGCAAAGATACGGAATACGAACGGATCCCCTATCTTCACTATTATTATACGGATTTATTTTTTAAAACCAACGATATGCCCACCATCGGCCATATCGCTACCAATCATTCCACCTGGGATCTGGAGCTGGAAAATCTCTCCGCCGAGTCTTTGGTTCTGATTTATGCGGATTTCCGGGTGAAGGGAAGCAGAGATGCATCCGGTCGTGAAATCATCCGGATTTACACCCTGAAGGATTCCTTCGATGTGATTCTGAACAAGCTGGATAATGTGGATGATGCGAAAACAAGACGATATCAGCGGGTTTACTCCAAATTGAAGGATTTCGAAGATTATATGGAGCGGCTGGGAATCAGTACGGATCTCACTAATCCGGTGTACCGGCCTTCAGAAAAGAAATTTGAGCCCCTCCTCAACAGCACCGAGGCAATCAACCGTCTGAAGGATCTGGCGATCGAACACAATATTTCCCTCATGAAGATCTTCAATGATGAAGTAGAGTTCGGAGATCTGCTGGAAGCAGCCCGGTCAGAAAAACAGTGGAAACAGATTCGGGCGTATATCAATATTTTTTATGAATACTCCACTTATATGACCCAGCGGCAGAAGCTGATGACCATGAATTATCTGTATGAACTGCTGATGCACCGGGAAGGGGATATCAGGCGGCTGGCGGCAGAACTGATGGGTATCATCATGGTACACTTTGATGAGGAATACCGAAAGGAACTTCCGCAGGGAGTGGATAAGATCGGCAGCGAGATTACCGCCCTGGAACTTTGCAACGACTATTTCAACCGAATCATATTCCCGGAGCACAAGATAACGGAAAATCACAAAAGGTGGATTGGATATACCTGGAAGATCATCATCAACTCGATGCTGAGCCGGGTATCGGAGGAAGAAAAGAGAAAGTATCTGGAGCTGATCGTCGGCTTCTATAAATGCTGCATCCTGGATGATGCAACAGCCTTCATTCTTCTGGATTCCATGCTTTATCTTCCTTTTGACGCCTGCACCGACAAGGAACAGCGGGTCTTGCTGGAGTTTTGCTTCAGCACCAAACATAAAAAAACAGAAGAAATAAATCTCGGCATATTGCGGGTTCTGGAGCATTACGTCAGAAGCTTTCCCACACCCTCCATACCTGCTGATATCCGGGAAGAAATCATCCGCACGGTCACGGATCTGCCGGCAGACTATATCAGCAGCATCTATCTCCGGTACCGAATCCTGAACATGCTGGGCCATGAGCTGCAAGAACTGGAACGGTACTGGAATCTGCTATACGGGGCCGGAGAATCTACTTCCGACCTATTTTTGGAGAACCTGAAGGTAGGAACTCCCTGGGTTATCAAAGCTGTTAATATTGAGTATCTGCTTGATCGGCTCCGGATGGGCCGGCGGGAAGAAAAACTCCATATCGCTACCCATCTTTCCAACTTGCTGAAGGTCAGTGAGCGGGTCACTGTTCGCCATACGGCGGGAGCCGGACTGAAATACGTCATCAGCCTGCTGACTCTGGACCAGCGAAATGAAATCGTCATCGAGCTGACCAAAGGTTTGGAAATCGGGGAATATCAGTTTTCCAAATACATTCCCGAATACCTGGGTGAAATCGCCCTTTTCCTGCATCCCAACGAACTGGATGAAATGATTGCCCAGCTGGGAAGGCTACTGGAAAGCCGAAACGAACGGATCGCCTCTGTGACCCTCAATACGATCGGCATCCTGCTGACCAAGTATCCGGTTTACCGAAATCGATTCCATGAAGATGACCGGGCTTTTGTGAAGCGCCGGGAGATTTTAACGGGACTGCTGCTGAAAGGACTGGCCAATTACGATCCCCTGGTGAGCCAGGAGGCCTTCCACGTCATCGGCAAATACATCTTCGGGACTAAAAAGATGCCCCAGGAAGAAAAAAATACAATATTCCGGCTGCTGTATAAAAAGATGCTGACCCTGATCACCGAACAGGAAGAATCCCAGCTGGAATTTTTCAACAGTGCTGCATCCCTGAACCACATCTACCGGTTCATTTCCGATTACTCCATGATTCAGGGTGGATTCCACTACCCGGAAAATCAGAAAATCGCCTTTTTCCCCGGGACCTTCGATCCCTTCTCCCTCAGCCATAAGGGAATCGTTCAGGAAATCAAGAAGCTGGGCTTCGAAGTCTACCTGGCTATCGATGAATTTTCCTGGTCTAAAAAGACCCAGCCCAGAAGAGTTCGGCGCCGGATCATCACCATGTCGGTGGCCAACGAAGGGGATGTCTACGTGATACCAGATGAGATCCAGATCAATCTGAGCAATCCAAAGGATCTGACTAATCTGAAAAGTCTTTTCCCCGGAAAGGACATACATATTGTAGTAGGCAGCGATGTCATTGCCAATGCCTCCTCCTATAAAAGGGAGCCGGAACCGGACAGCATTCATCATTTTAAGCACATCGTCTTCCTGCGAAGCAGCATTGCAGAGGGAACCGAGGAGTTTACCCAGGATTATTCCGCACTGATGGCTGATGTGACTGAATTGAGGCTGCCCACCCATCTGGAGGACATCAGTTCGACCAGAATACGGGAAAATATCGATTTAAACCGGGATATTTCCAATCTCATCGACGCGGTAGCCCAGAACTATATCTACGACAACAGCCTTTATCTTCGGGAGCCCCAGTACAAGAGCATCGTTCTGACAAAGGGTATCCGGATTGAAAAGGTTGACTTTGAGCGGGATGAACTGATTCAGGAATTGACCCACAGTCTGCTGAAGGGAAGAAAGGGAATCAGCGAGATCCTGGCTTACCTCAAACGGAAGGGAACTTTGGGGATTCTGATCCGGGACGGCGAAAAAAAGGATAAAATCGTCGGGATGTCTGCTTTTTCCCTGGTGGAAACCGTGGACCTTTATCAGGAATTTCAGAATCAGACAGTGGCCGCCCACCTGCGGGAAGAGGGAATCGGAAAGCGGGTATTGATCGGAGGCCTTTACCACGACAACGATTCCACGATCCGGGATCCGCTGCAATTGCTGATCAGCGAAACCCTGGCTGATTGTCTGAAGGATGATTTTACCTATGCGATTTATCATCCCCACGGAAACAAGGAACTGTCGGATAAGATGATTGAAACCTTAAAAAGACAGGGCTTTAAAAGGGTGGAGGACACCCTGAAGGATGATGTGATCTTTACCGTGGATATGAAATTTCCGGTGGTGGTGATCCAGAACATGGAATCCCGGATCAAGTATCCCTTTAACCAAAATGAGAACGTGCTGAAGGTTATCGACCAGGCTCATAAGAATCTGCAGAAGTCGCTGACCATGATGTATCCGGAAACCCTGATCCTCTCGGTGAACCAGGAGATCATCCATCACAAGCTCATCGGCATGATCACGGAAATGAACCGGGTGCCAAAAGAACCTCAGGTTCGCCGGGTTCTGGGAGATTTGATGTGCGTACCTTTCGGTAAGATCCTGAATGGATTTGCCGTACCCAATACGGTGACAAAGACTCTCCACACAGAAAAGTATTTCGACCCGGAAATCCGGAGCTTTACCATCAAGGAATACCCTAATTACTCCAAACTGACCAATCAGGTCAGGATTCTCAAATCCTTCGATCGGGGGGTGATCCTGGCGGACGATCTGCTTCACAAGGGGTATCGGATCCGGGAATTGGATCCCATGTTCAAGGCAGAAGGGGTGGATATTAAAAAAATCGTGGTAGGGATTTTGTCCGGCCGGGGAAAGGACCTGATGACGGTACAGGGAAGAGACGTTTCCAGCGCTTATTTTGTCCCTAATCTGCGGGTGTGGTTCCTGGAGTCTACCATGTATCCCTTTATCGGGGGGGACAGTGTGGAACGGCCCGGCAGAAGCCAGGATTCCGGGCTGATCAATTCCATCAACCTCATCATGCCTTATGTTTCGCCGACCTTTATGAATGATGTGCCTCAGGACCGGGTATACGACTTTTCCATGGAATGTCTGAAAAACGCCAGGGAAATCCTGTACGCACTGGAGGAAGAATACCAGGAGCTGTTCCAGAAAAATTTGACGCTGAACCGGATCGGGGAGGCGATTCTCTCGCCAAAATGCCCGGATATCGGTTCCTGTATGGCCTACGACCAGAATCTGGCGCCATCGATTTTCCTCACCAATGACATTGAAAAGCTGATCCGGCTTAAAAATACGGCAAGGAAAGGAAACTTATGAAATATCTCTCTGAATTAATCCGAAAACCCGGAAGGGCAACGGACAATCTTTACCTGCCGGGGTGGAATATTCCCATGGACCGGAAACCGACCGTTCATCTCCTTGCTTTGGGTGATGTGGGAGGCACCCTTCTAACAGGACTTAAAACCCTGGGGGGCGGGCTGATCGGAGAAATCGGAATCTATGACATCAGCATGGAAATGATGAAACGGTATGAACAGGAAATGAATCAGATTTCCTGGGCCTTTGAAGAAGATGCTCTGCCGAAGGTTCGCATCCTGAAAGAGGAAGAACTGTTTCAGGGAGACGTGTTTTTATTCTGCGCGTCCCGGGCAACGCCGGGAGCAGGAGAAAAGGTGACAGAGGTTCGAATGGCTCAGTATCAAGCCAACAAGCCCCTGGTGGAGCATTTTGCTAAAATGGCCGGGTATCAGAGCTTTAAGGGACTTTTCGGGGTAGTTTCCGATCCGGTGGATCCCCTGTGCAAAGCAGCACTGACTGCCTCCGGTCTTCAGCCAGGCCAGATTCGTGGTTACGGGCTTGGGGTCATGAATAGCCGGGCGGTCTATTATGCGGGGAAGGATCCTCGTTTTCATCAATTTCTCCGGGAAGGCCGGGTCTTCGGACCCCACGGAAATGATCTGGTGGTAGCGGATTCTGTGGAGAATTATGATTCGGATCTATCTTTGGAGTTGACCCGTCTGACCATCGAATCCAACCTGAGGACCCGGGAACTGGGATTTAAGCCCTACATCGCTCCGGCCTATTCCTCTGGTGTCCTATCCATTTTGAATGCATTACAGGGGAAGTGGCATTACAGTTCTTTTTACCTGGGAGAAGGGGATTCCGGGGCTTTTCTGGGGGCCAAAAACCGATTGGTGGATGGTCAGACAGAGGTAGAGAACCTTCCCCTGCCAAAGGAACTGTATGAAAGGATTGAACAGGCCTACCTTCATTTATGTCAACTGTAGCAACTTCGTAAGGACAAGGAGGAGTGGATGGAAACCCTGATGATCATCAAGCCAGCCTGCCGGGAAAAACGGAAGGAAAAAAGGCTGAGCGCCATCGTAGAAAGCAGCACCGACGGAATTTCTGTAGAAATGATCAATACCATTGAGGAACTGGAACAGACAGACCTGACCCATAAAAGGATTTTGTTTGCCATATCCCTGGGAGAATCGGGGATTAACCTGGAACTATATGCCATGCTGAAAAAGATCCGGCTGAGCCCCGGGATGTTCCAAGGGTCCGTTGCCGGAATCATCGTTGACGGAGACAGCGAACTGTATACCAAATCCGTTGCCAGGGAAGTGGTGCAGGGGGCCAATATGCAGGGATGCACTTTTGTGGGCAAACCCCTGGTGGAAGGAACCGGTTCCCTGGAAAACTACAACATCATCGCGAAAAATCTGGAGACCGATCATTATAATGCCTACATCCTTTCCGGCCGGCAACTGATTCAGCGGATTCTGGATTATCATCATGAAAGAAAAGAGGGACCAAAGCTGCTGGTGCTCCATTCCAGCAGCAGTAAAAGCTCCAACACCTTGCTTTTGTGGTCCCTGGTCCGGAAGGAACTGGAGAAGGCAGAAACTCTTGAGATTGAGGAGATATCCCTTCTGAACGGGGAAATCTATGACTGCATCGGCTGCCCCTATGATACTTGTCTTCATTATGGGGAACGGGGAAGCTGTGTTTATGGTGGAGTCATCGTGGACCGGGTGTACCCCGGCATTCTGAAATGTGACGGACTGCTGATGCTCTGCCCCAATTACAACGATGCTATCAGCGCCAATATGGCGGCTTTTGTCAACCGGCTGACCGCGTTGTTCCGGAACAATGATTTCTCGGATAAGCGGATTTTTTCCATCATCGTTTCCGGTTACAGCGGCGGGGACATCCTTGCCCAGCAGCTGATCAGCGGCATCAATATGAACAAGGCTTTTGTCCTGCCTCCGGAATTCTGCTTGATGGAAACGGCCAATAATCCGAAAAGCGTATTAAAAATTCCCGGCATAGAAGACCACGCCAGGAATTTCGCTCAAAGAATCATCGATTATATTTAGGAAGAGGAGTCGCCTGGCGGCTCCTTTATTTTTACCCCTTCTTTTAATAGGGCCAGAACGGTCTCTGCATTGGAATCCTGGAAGGGGATGGAAATAACATCTCCCAGGTTTTCATAACGGCTGAAGAGGGAAGCTTCATCGAAGTGAAAATCACGATAGGTTTGTATTTCCAAACCCAGCTGACTTGCCGCCACCTTCAGGGAAACCATCAATGGACTGCTTTCCTCTGTGGACCAGGAAGGGTAAACACTGATCTGTTCATGGTTCACTTCTGAAAGGCCGGCAATGATTCCCAGCATCTCAGAAAAATGGACATGGGCATCTTCCTCCAGGAAGCGGCCTCCGATTTCTAAAATGAAAAGACTGTCGGAGGTCTGGACCTTCTCCATCTGGGAAAACATCAGAATATCTCCGGAATCTTCATCTCTCTCCACCACTCCGTTTACAAGGGTATACATGAGGCTGACGATGCTGTCGCCGGAGGGAGGATCCAATACCATTCCGGGCTTGGGAGTTTCTTCGATCAGGAACCGGGCATCCGGCTCCCGGTCCGAGAAATCATCAATAAATTCTTTCTTTGCCTGTTCTCCTGCTGCCAGAAACCGACGGACATCGTTCTCATTTAAGAGAACGGTCAGCGAGGCAGAATCGGGATAACGACCTTCCTGAACACCGCCTGTAAAGGAAGCCAGCTCAAATAGGATCCCTTCTGATTTCCAGCGGGCCAGAAGATCCCCCAGAATTTTAACCGGATTGGCTTTTCTGGATTGGAGGTCGGAGGTGTCGCCTCCCTCAAGGCCGGTGATGGATATGGTGTAAGCAAGGGGATAAGTAGCAGGAATCCTCTTAATATCCTTTGTGATACTGTAGCGGGAATAGCCCGCTCCTCCGGTACGGATGGCAAGTTCATCCCCTGAACCCTGGTCCTCCCACTGAAGGATAATGTGATTGGCTGCGTTGAGAAACCGTTTGTTCAGTGCCGCGGCTCCCGGGTGATCCGGATCTTCATTGTTGGTGAAGATCAGACGCATAAAATTGTTTTCCGCTGCCGTGTCCAGAAAGGTCAGGGCGGTAGCAGCGGCCAAACCATTCTTTTCAATATCTTTCAGGTTCAGGGGTACGGAAACATTCAGGGAATTCTGGCTGGAATATCCTTCGCTGGGGGTTCGGGACATGATAACGTTTCCCGTGTCATCATAGGAAGCTCGTACTTTTTTTTCTGCTGCCCATTTCAGCAGGTAATGGGCATAATCCTCCATGGTGTAAAATTCCGAGGAGGCCTGGAGGAGGGAGTCGTATTCCTCCTGAATTCGGATTCTGGCCTCATTGGTTTTCCCCGGGTCCTCCTGGATGGCATCACAGCCCGGAAGAAGGGTCATCATAAGAAGCAGGATTACTATAAATATAAGATGTTGTTTCATCTGTCGGTTCGACCTTTCTGGGGTTTATTTCGCAAAGTGACTTTTATTCGAGTTGAAAATGCTATATAATAATATCATATATGAAGCCATTATTGAATTGATTTCATAAAATCTTAAGAACTGATACGGAGGTCTATCGCAATGGAATCAAAAAATCTAAACATTCGTCCTACCCGTTTCCAGGACTGTATAGAGTTTGCCCAATGGGAGACTCAGCCCTCCGTTACTGAATTTTTCAGCATCGATGAGGATCGGAATTACGAGGAGATTCTTCGGGAATATATCCTATGGGAAGAGGACCCCTCCAAGCTTCAGTTCACCATCCTGCTGAAAAATTATGAAGGAGAGGATCAGATCATCGGCCGGATCATCATCAGCCGGATCGATCGCCACAACGATTCCCTGGACATCACCCGAATCTATATCGGGCCGGAAGAACTGAGAAACCATGGATATGGGGAAGAGGCCATGCGCTTGATCCTGGAGCACTGCTTCATTCAGCTTCATACGGAACGGGTGACCCTGGATCACTTTACCGGAAATGATCCGGCATCCCGGCTCTATATGAAACTGGGTTTTGTTTATGAGGGAGTAGCTCGAAATGGTGCCAAGAAAAATGGCAGGTTCTATGATTTGAACATCATGTCCCTGCTCCGATCGGAATACTACGAAAAAGTTCACAACAAATAAAGAGAAAATTTTAGCAGAATACCTACAGAAAGAGCAGCCCTGCGAGGCTGTTTTTTTATTGCTTGATTTCCTGACACGGGTATTAACGGTAACAACATTATGTAGCATAACCGTGCAAGGTTTTTCATGACAAAATAGTACTGAAAATTATAAGGGTCGGTTATTGACTTTTTTATGACAGGGGTTATAATTTATATACTTTATACTACATGTAGTGTACTCGTGAAAACGGGGGCATAAATGTAGACTGTATTCGCAATCATTCTAATTTAAGGCTTTAGGGAGGTACGGTATGAATCAGATACAGGCAATCATTAAGAGGGACGGACGTCGGGCATCATTCAACATCGATAAAATAGCAGACGCCATCTATAAAGCTGCTCAGGTCCTGGGGGGCAATGACCGGGAAATGGCCCTGTATCTGGCCAGACAGGTAGAACTGTATCTGACGGAAGTAAAAAAGAAGGATACGCCAACGGTAGAAGAAATACAGGATGCCGTGGAAAAAATCCTGATTGAAAATGGTCATGCCCGAACGGCCAAGGAATTTATCCTGTACCGGGCGGAACGGACCAGAGTCCGGGAAATGAACATGCGGCTGATGAAGATCTTTGAAGACCTTACATTCAAGGATGCATCGGAAAACGACATCAAACGGGAAAATGCCAACATAGACGGAGATACCGCTATGGGCACTATGCTGAAATACGGTTCGGAAGGGGCGAAGCAGTTTTATGAGATGTTTGTTCTCAATCCGGCCCACTCAACAGCCCATGCAGCCGGAGACATCCATATCCATGACCTGGATTTCCTGACCCTGACCACCACCTGCTGCCAGATCGATATCCAGAAACTTTTCAAAGGGGGCTTTTCCACCGGTCACGGATACCTGCGGGAGCCTAATGATATCCAGAGTTATTCCGCCCTGGCCTGCATTGCGATTCAGTCCAATCAGAATGATCAGCACGGGGGACAGAGCATTCCCAACTTCGATTATGGAATGGCAGACGGGGTTAAAAAATCTTATAAGAAATTGTATTGGACCAATCTTGGTAAAATGATCAACCTTTTGTATGACGTGGAAGACGGTCTGGAAAAGGTTCGGGCCATGGGCAAAACCATCGAAGAGGAAACCGGACTGAGGCCCACCATGGAACAGGATGAAGCCTACCGGGAAGAAGAGACTGTCCGGCTGGCGGAAATGGTGGCGGAAAAGGATATTGCCAAGCTGCAGCAGCGGGCGAAGAAATATGCGGATCAGGAAATACGCCGGGCTACCTATCAGGCCATGGAAGCCTTTGTTCACAATCTGAACACGATGCATTCCAGGGCTGGTGCCCAGATTCCCTTCAGTTCCATTAATTATGGGCTGGACACATCCCCCGAGGGACGGCTGATCATCGAAAATATCCTTCTTGCTACGGAAGCCGGGCTGGGCAATGGTGAAACGGCCATTTTCCCTATTCATATCTTCCGGGTTAAAGAGGGAGTCAATTATAATCCACAGGATCCCAACTATGATTTATTTAAGTTAGCCATGCGGGTATCGGCAAAGCGTCTGTTCCCCAATTTTTCCTTTATAGATGCTCCCTTCAATGCAAAATTCTATCAGCCGGGTAATCCGGAAACAGAAGTGGCCTATATGGGCTGCCGTACCAGGGTCATCGGTAATGTTCATGATCCTAAGAGAGAAGTTGTCAGCGGCCGTGGGAATTTGAGCTTCACTTCCATTAATTTGCCGAGAATCGCCATCAAGGCGAATGGCAATCTGGAATTGTTCTTTGACGAGCTGGATCGTCAAATGGGAGTAGTCACGGATCAGCTGATGGAACGGTATAATATTCAAGCGGCCAAAAAGGTCAAGAATTACCCCTTCCTGATGGGGCAGGGCATCTGGCTGGATTCGGATAAGCTGGGACCCAATGACACCGTTGGGGAGGTTCTGAAGCACGGGACCCTGACCGTCGGTTTCATCGGTCTGGCAGAAGCTCTGAAGGCCCTGATCGGCAAGCATCACGGAGAAAGCCAGGAAGCTCAGAATCTGGGACTCAATATTGTGGGCTATATGAAAAAGAAGGTGGATGAGTTGTCAGCAGCCACCGGATTCAATTATACGCTGATCGCTACTCCGGCAGAAGGGCTTTCCGGCCGTTTCGTCCGGCTGGACAAAAAGAAATTCGGCATCATTGAAGGAGTAACGGATCGGGACTACTACACCAACTCTTTCCATATTCCCGTATATTTCCCCATCTCTGCATTTGACAAGATCCGCCTGGAAGCTCCGTACCATGCCCTTACCAATGCAGGACATATTACCTATGTGGAGCTGGACGGGGATCCCCAGAAGAACCTGGATGCCTTCGAGCGGATCGTCCGATGCATGAAGGAAAGCGGTATCGGCTATGGCTCTATCAATCACCCGGTGGACCGGGATCCGGTCTGCGGCTATACGGGAATCATCGACAATGAGTGCCCCCAGTGCAAACGGAAAGAAGATTCGGGAGATATGGGATTCGAACGGATTCGGCGAATCACCGGTTATCTGGTGGGAACCATGGATCACTGGAACGATGCCAAATCCAAGGAAGAAAAAGATCGGGTTACTCACGTGACTCAAGAAGGCTTTGAGGTTCTGTAATGGAGGAGAATAATCTGAGGATTGCCGGAGTCATAAGGGAATCGATCGTAGACGGTCCCGGAATCCGGTTCGTGGTCTTTGCCCAGGGATGCCCTCACCGGTGCCCCGGATGCCATAACCCGGGGACCCACGACTTTGAAGGAGGGTATCTCTGTTCTTCGGAAAAAATTCTGGAAGCGGTTGCTGTCAATCCATTGGTTTCCGGTGTTACCTTCAGCGGTGGAGAACCCTTTTGCCAGCCGGAGGCCTTTTATCAGCTGGCCCTGGGAATCCGAAATATCAATCCGGAACTGGACATTCTTTCCTTTACCGGATATACTTTAGAAGAGCTTCAGGAAAAGAAAAAGGATGTACCGGCAGTGGGAAGCCTGCTGGAACAATTGGACTACTTGATAGACGGACCTTTTCTGGAGGATCAGAAGGATTTGTCTATCCCTTTCCGGGGCAGCAGGAATCAGCGTTTCATCGACCTGAAAGCATCAGCGGAAAGAGGCGAAGTGATCCTTCGCAGTTAATTTAATAATAATAAAAAAAATTCTTGTGTTATTTGCGTTACCTGTGGTATAATATCGATTGTTCGAATCAATTCCATCACTTAAGGATAAACAGCGAATAGCTTAAGATATAAAGGAGGTGCGGCAGATGTCAAGAAAATGTGAAATTTGTGGTAAAGGCCAGGTTTCAGGTAATAGTGTATCCCATTCCAACAGACACACTAGAAGAAAGTGGAATGCAAACATTCAGACAGTCAGAGTTCTTGAAAACGGAAGTGTTCGAAGAGCTAATGTTTGTACAAGATGCATCCGATCGAACAAAGTAAACCGTGCCATCTAAACCAATAAGCGAAAGACCTGCATTGCAGGTCTTTTTTTTATGTGTTAAAATGATTGAAAAGGATGAAAAGGAAGGGTGGCCATCATTGCTTCATAGGATAGAAACAGAAGAAGGAACCATCACCATAGAAAAACCGGTTATCGGCCGGATCATACTGGAAGAAGTCAGTAAGCTGAAGGGCCGGGTCTGGATCTCTTCCCACAAGGGAAAAGTCCCCGGACTGGTATCCCGAATCGGCGGTCAGGACGAGATGAATCACCTGGAAATCACCAACGGACAGAAGGGAATCGATATCCGGGTCTATGTTGTGATTCGATTTGGAACCAGCATCGGTGCCGTAACGAACCAGCTCCTGGACAGCATCCAGGAAAGGGTTAAACAATATACGGACATCGACCTGAACAGCGTGGCGGTCATTGTCACCGGTATGGTATCCAAACAGGTGGCAAAGAGGAATATAGAGGTCCGCCGATGATCACCGGCAGCACAGATGTTCGGAAACTGACCGGCGTGGGACCGAAAAAGGCAGAGGCCCTGAAACGGATCGGAATCGGATCAGTCCGGGATTTGCTGGAACATTATCCCAGAGCGTATCAGGATCGGACAGCCTTTACTCCCATTGGCCAGTTGGTGAAAGATCAGGATTTCCAGATTCGGGGCAGAGTCACCCGGCTTGTTTCCGGCAATCCTTACCCGGGGAAAAAACAGCCGATCCGTCTCCAGGTGGAAGATGCCACAGGCATCCTGGAGGTGGTTTTTTTTAATGCCCGCTATTTGACCGGTTTTTTTAAAAGGGGCCGTCTATATGATTTTTACGGCCGGGTCACCCCTTCCTTAACCGGGTTGCAGATGATCCATCCCGAATTTTCGGAGGCAGCTCAAAATGAACCACCGGGTATCCTGCCCCTGTATCCTCTGGCTGCAGGCCTTTCCCAGAAGGATCTGAGGAAATGGACCCGGGCAGCCCTTTCGGATATTTCAGATCTGCCGGAGGTTCTGCCGGCAGAGTGCCGAGAAAGACAAAGGCTTTGCAGTCATCGGTATGCTATGGAAGCCCTTCATCTGCCGCCGGGCAGGGACCCGCTGAAAGAAGGACGATACCGACTGATCTTTGAAGAATTATTTCTTCTCCAGCTGGGGCTTACGACTTTAAAAAAAACCAGAGACCAGCGAAAATTCGACAAGTCTATCAAAAAAACAGCGGATGGGGAACCCTTCTTCCAGTCCCTGCCTTTTTCCATGACGGAGGCCCAGAAGAAAGCTCTGAACGAAATCTACCAGGATATGGAGAGCGGATACCCCATGAACCGACTCCTTCAGGGAGATGTGGGGTCGGGCAAGACGGTACTGGCCGAGGCAGCCATCTGGAAGGCCGCAAACAGCGGATTTCAGGCTGCTTTCATGGCCCCGACGGAGATTCTTGCCCGTCAGCATCTGGAAAGCCTGACAAAGGATTTTTCGGCCTTCGGGATTCGGGTGGCCTATCTGGGCAGTGGGCTGACCGCCTCGGAGCGCAGAAAAACCCTGGAAGGGCTGGCCAATGGGTCCATTGATGTGGTAACCGGAACCCATGCCATCCTGCAGGACCGGGTAGAATTTCATAAGCTGGGATTGGTGGTCACGGATGAGCAACACCGTTTTGGAGTTGCCCAGCGATCCAGGCTGACCGAGAAGGGGTGGATGCCGGATGTTCTGGTGATGACGGCAACACCCATACCAAGAACGCTGGCGGTGATTCTCTATGGGGATTTGGATATTTCTATTGTCGATGAACTTCCTCCCGGAAGAAAACCGGTAAAGACTTACGGCCTTAGCAGCAACAAGAGAGAGAAGGCTTACGAATATGCGGAAAGAGAGATTCAAGCCGGACGGCAGGTCTATATCGTAACCCCCCTGATTCAGGAATCCGAAGAGATTTCCTGCCTGTCAGCAGAGGAAGTCTACGAAGATCTGGTAAAGAAATGGCCGTCCCATCAGGTGGGGCTGCTTCACGGGGGAATGAAAACAGAGGAAAAAAACCGCATCATGGAAGATTTTTACGGAGGCCGGATCCACGCCCTCGTGTCTACGGTAGTCATCGAAGTAGGGGTCAATGTGCCCAATGCGACGGTGATGATCGTTGAAAATGCAGAGCGATTCGGCCTTGCCCAGCTCCATCAGCTCCGGGGCCGGGTGGGAAGGGGACCCCATCCATCCGCCTGCATGCTGATTGCCGGCGGCAGCAGTAAGGTTGCGGAAGCCCGTGTCAAAATCATGACGGAATCCGGGGACGGGTTTTACATTGCCGAAAAAGATTTAGAACTTCGCGGCCCAGGGGAATTTTTCGGTACCAGGCAGCACGGCCTTCCGAATTTAAAAATAGCCGACCTCTTACGACACCAGCCCATCATGGAAAAAGCCCGGGAAGAAGCAGCCCTGCTTCTTGACCGGGATCCTGAATTAATAAATCCGGAGCACCAGGAACTGCTTCAGGAACTGAATCGTCTCTTCAATTGGCAGGATGAGGGTTCGATTCAGTTATAGGATTACCTATACAGCAGCACCAATCAGAAAGGAAAGACATCATGAGAATCATAGCCGGGAAACTAAAGGGGAGAAGATTATCTTCCCCCCGGGACAACTCCATTCGTCCCACCACCGATAAAGTTAAGGAAGCCATATTCAATATGCTGCAGCCCTATACGGAGGATGCCGTGGTCATCGACCTTTTTTCCGGCACGGGTAATCTGGGTCTGGAAGCCATCAGCAGAGGAGCGGCCAGATGCTATTTCTGCGACCGTTCCAGGGAGAGCATATCCCTGATTCGTGAAAATATCAAGCACTGCGGGGTAGAGGATCAGGGGGTTTTGCTGGCAGGAGATTATGCCGATAATCTGGGAAGAATCCGGGAAAAAGCCGACATCATCCTGCTGGATCCACCCTATCAAAAAGATCTTCTGGAAAACTGCATCCAAAAGATCAGTGAACTGGACCTGCTTCAGGATGAGGGAGTAATCGCTGCTGAAAGGGGCGCCCGGGAAGAATTGAAGGAAGAAATCGGCCAATATGTCATGTTCAAAGAAAAACGATATGGCACTATCCGGATCAGTTTATTCGGGAAAAGTGAAAATTAAGATGGCCACCCTTCGGGCCTTATGGTAGAATAGTGTTGCAATTATTGAGTATGAAAGGAATGACCATGGGAAAAAAAGCACTATATGCAGGCTCCTTTGATCCATTGACCAACGGCCATCTGGATCTGATCTGCCGGGCTGCAAATCTTTGTGATGAACTGGTAGTAGGAGTAATAGGCAATCCTCAGAAAATCCCCTACTTCTCCATTGAAGAACGGAAATGGCTGATCGAACAGGAAATCAAGGGAATGAAGAACATCAAAGTCGTAACCTTCTCCGGTTTGCTGGCCGATTATGTGAACAACAACGGATTTGACATCGTCGTCCGGGGGCTCCGGGCTACTATGGATTTCGAATATGAGATTCAGATGGCCCAGATGAATGCCCGACTCTATAAAAAAAATGTAGAAACCATATTTCTTATGACAAACCCGAATTTTTCTTTTATCAGTTCCAGCATGATCAAGGAAGTGTTTTCCCTGAACGGAGATGTATCGGGACTGGTGCCGGAAACCGTTCTTAATCATATGATTCAAAGAAAACAGGGGGTAAAGTAATGAAGATATTAGAATTGCTGGACGAATTGGAAGAAATCATGGAAACCGGAACAGGTCTGATTCTGACCGGAAAAATCATGGTGGATCCGGATGAGGTTCTGGAAATCGTCAAGGAAATCCGATCGGAGCTTCCGGAAGAAATGGAACAGGCCAAATGGATCAAATCCGAACGGCAGCGCATTCTGGATGAAGCGAAGAGCGAATACGAAACCGTAATAAAGGATGCCCGACGCCAATCAGAAATCCTGGTGGAAAACGATGAAATCACCCTCAAGGCCAAAGCCCGGGCGGAAGAAATCCTCCGGAATGCTGAGGCTACGGCCAAACAGCTGAAACTGAGCACCTTCGACTATATTGACGGCATCCTGTTCAACTTCCAGGAGAAAATGGAACTGATGAATGCCGAATATTTTATGACCATGGTGGGCAATGTGGAAAAAACCTTTGACACCATCGGCTGCACCATCTCAGCCAACCGTTCTGAAATAAAAGACTTGGCCTACAATACTCAGATGGACATCAAGGAATGATTACCTGTTGCCGGAGCGAAAAACCATGAAGGTTGCTGGAATCATAGCAGAATATAATCCATTTCATAACGGCCACCTGTATCAGCTGGAACAAACCAGAGAGATAACGGGGGCCGATTTTGTAGTGGCTGTCATGAGCGGAAATTTTCTTCAGCGGGGAGAACCGGCTATGGCGAATAAATGGTTGCGAAGCAGGATGGCGGTAATTAATGGGGCTGATCTGGTTTTGGAACTGCCTTTTGCCTTTGCCTGCAACCATTCCGGCATGTTTGCCCGGGGAGCTATTGAGGTATTAAATGGGCTTGGTGTGGTGACCCATCTTTCCTTCGGAGCGGAAGAACCGGATCTGACTGTCCTGGGAAAAATTGCTGAAATCACCGCCCTTGAAGAAGAACCCTACCGACAAGGCCTTCGGAGTGCTTCGGAAGAAGGTCTTTCCTACGGGGCAGCCCGGCAGCGGGCGGTGGAAGAAACGGGGGGCCTTTTACTCGGGGAACAGATGGATAAACCCAATAATATCCTGGCCATCGAGTATCTGAGGCATCTGATTCTGACAAAAAGCAGCATTCAGCCGGCAGCAGTAAAAAGAAAGGGCCCTGGGTACCATGACGAAATTCCCTTTGGAGACCTAGCCAGCGCCACCTGCCTGAGAAATATGGTCAAAGAAGGGGAACCCATCCAACCCTATATACCGAAAGCTACAGAGGAAATCCTGAAAGAGGCGGGGAGACCTGTATTTCTGGAGGATTTTGCTTCCTTGATCTTTTACCGGTTGCTGCAACAGGAAGAAAACTCTCTGGCAGAAATTTATTCGGCAGGAGAAGGTTTGGAAAACCGATTTGCCAAATTTATGAGAACCAGTCCGAACCTGTCATCTCTGATACAGCAGGTCAAGAGCCGACGGTATGCTGAAACCCGGGTCAAGCGAATGCTGTTTCAGGGTCTGATGGGTCTGACAAAAAGCCGGATGGATCAGATTCTGAAAGAAAAGCTCTTGTATGGCCGGATCCTGGCCTTTAATGATCGGGGGCGGGAGTTGATCAAGATGATTCGGAAATCAGATGGTGCCTCGATTCCTCTGATTACCAATATCAATAAAGAAATGGGAGACCTAAACCAGCTGCTGCCATTGCTGGAATTGGATATGCTGGCATCGGACGTCTATAATCTTGCAGCAGGGCTGGATCGGTACGTTCAATCCGATTTTGTACAACGGCCATTTTATCATAGGGAAAAACTCTGAGAGCATAAGAAATACCTATAAATTTAATCGGGAATTAATTAGGAAAATTCTTGAAAATTCATGGATTTGGAGTATAATAGAAATACTGTTGATTTGCATTTTTATGCATAAATAATAAAACATGGAGGAAATTTTTAATGAATGTATTAGTAATCAACTGCGGCAGTTCATCGCTGAAGTATCAGGTTCTGGATATGAAGACAGAAAGCCTGATGGCCAAAGGTCTGGTTGAAAGAATCGGTCTGGACGGATCCATCATCACCCACGAGAAGATAGGGGATGACGAAAAGTTTAAGCTGGAAACCCCTATGGCCAACCATACGGATGCTATCGGTCATGTCCTGGAAGCTATTATGGATAAGGACCATGGAGTCATAACATCCATGGATGAAATCGGTGCTGTTGGCCACCGGGTCGTTCATGCGGGAGAAAAATATGCTTCCTCTGTGCTGATCACTCCCGATGTAATCAACGCCCTGGAAGAATGCGTGGAACTGGCGCCGCTTCATAATCCCCCCAATCTTTCCGGTATTGATGCCTGCAAGGCTCTGATGCCCAATACGCCGATGGTAGGTGTCTTTGATACCGCTTTCCATCAGACCATGCCCCCTGAATCCTATATTTATGCGATTCCCTACGAATATTATGAAAAGTACGGAATTCGTCGATATGGCTTCCACGGAACCAGCCATAAGTATGTTGCAGAAAAAGCAGCAGAAATGCTGGGCAAGGATATCAATAAGCTGAAACTGATTACCTGCCATTTGGGCAATGGTGCTTCCGTCACAGCGATCAAGAACGGCAAGAGCATTGATACCTCCATGGGTTTCACCCCCCTGGAAGGTCTGGTTATGGGAACCCGGTCCGGAGACATCGACCCGGCCATTGTTACCTTCATGCGAGAGAAGGAGTGCCTGAAGCCTGGTGAAGCCAACGATATCCTGAATAAAAAATCCGGAGTTCTTGGTATTTCCGGGGTTTCCAGCGATTTCCGTGACCTGGAAAAAGCAGCCGAAGAAGGAAATGAAAGAGCAATCCTGGCCCTGAAGGTCTTTGCTCGAAAAGTACGTTTCTACATTGGTGCTTATATTGCTGAAATGAATGGGGTAGATGCCATCGTATTTACAGCAGGCGTCGGTGAAAATGACATCGGTATGCGGGATCTGATCTGCAGCGATCTGGACAACCTGGGAATCAAAATAGATCTGGCTAAAAACCGGGTTCGAGGAAAAGAAACTGTACTGAGTACCGATGATTCCAAGGTCAAGATCCTGTTGGTTCCCACCAACGAAGAATTGATGATTGCCCGGGATACCTATAACATCGTTACTAAAAAATAACTGTTGACACGAGGCGTATAGAAGTATATAATCGATTTGTTGCATTTAATGATTGTAGCAAATTTTGAAAGATACGAGCAAAAGGAGGTGTAGAATATGGCAGTTCCAAAGAGGAAAACGTCAAAGGCTAGAAGAGATAAAAGAAGAGCTCCGAACATGAAAATGACATTACCTGGATTATCAGTGTGTCCTAAGTGCCAAGAGGTAAAGCTTCCGCATAGAGTTTGCCCGAATTGCAATTACTACGATGGTAAGGAAGTTGTTTCTTCACAGGCATAGTGAGAATATAGAAATTTTATCATAGCACGAAAAAAGCATCGGAAACGCCCGATGCTTTTTTTTATCGGCAGAGGCCCGGTTGGGCTCTCTGCCGATTGATTGGTTGTATTATGAAGGAATCCGCTTACAGCTTCAGGAGCTCTTCTGCGATCTGGATGGTGTTGGTAGCAGCGCCCTTGCGGATGTTGTCTGCCACAACCCAGAGATTGATGCCGTGATCGACGGAATAATCTCTTCGTACCCGGCCCACGAATACTTCATCTTTTCCGGCGGCATCGATGGCCATGGGGTACAGATTTTTAGAAGGATCATCCATCAGAACAACACCGGGGGCATGAGCCAGGATGTCCATGACTTCCTTCATTTCAATGGGGTTATGGAATTCCACATTGATGGATTCGCTGTGACAGTCGTAAACCGGAACCCGGACCGTTGTGGCGGTTACCTTGATGGTATCGTCTCCCATGATTTTATGGGTTTCCTTGATCATTTTCATTTCTTCCTTGGTATAGCCGTTTTCCAGGAAAGAGTCAATGTGGGGAAGACAGTTGTTGGCAATGGGGTGGGGATAATTCTTTGGTTCCTTACTGCCAGCCAGACCTTCCTTCAGATCGTTGATGCCTTTCAGCCCCGATCCGGAAACAGCCTGGTAGGTAGAGTAAACGATTCGCTTGATTCCGTATTTGTCATGAAGGGGTTTCAGGGGAACGACGGCCTGAATAGTGGAACAGTTGGGGTTGGCGATGATTCCCTTATTCCACTGGATATCCTTAGCGTTGACTTCAGGAACTACCAGAGGAACGTCCTTGTCCATCCGCCAGGCGCTGCTGTTATCTACCACGATGGTTCCATGAGCTGCTGCGATGGGTGCGTACTTTTCGCTGGCTGTTCCGCCGGCAGAAAAGAGAGCGATGTCGATGGGCTTGTCAAAGGAATGCTCGTTCAGCTCCTCAACCACATAATCCTTCCCCCGGAATGTTATGGTACTTCCGGCCGATTTAGCGGAAGCCATCAGGTATAAATTCTCGAAGGGAAAATCTCTTTCCTCCAGGACTTTTAAAAAGGTGCTTCCTACTAATCCGGTAGCGCCTACAACAGCAAGATTGGGTTTTCTGTTCATTTTTTCCTCCTATTATATCTATTACAATCTATTTGATCCACCAATGAGGGTCGGATTCAACAATTATATGATATAGTATCACAACAAACACAAAAAAAGAAGTGTTTTTTGTTATAATTAACAAAATATATACGACTATTCGAAAGAAGCCTTTTGTCGATTTGTGGAATTCTGGAACTAGGATTTTTCCGGATGCTATGGTATAATTAGTTGATTTTTAAATGAAAGGGGACAGACATTGAGTATTTTTGAAGCTATTTTATTAGGTCTGGTTCAGGGGCTGGCGGAATTTCTCCCCATCAGCAGCTCGGGCCATTTAGCCTTGTTACAGTATTTTTTCGGTATTGAGGGGGAAAATGTCCTGATTTTCGCAGTTATGCTCCACGTGGGCACTCTTTTTTCTGTTTTTGCAGTCTATTGGAAGGAAATCAAAGATCTTTTCCTGGAGCTGATGATGGTCTTTCGGGACATCTTCACCGGTAAAGGCCTTCGGATCCATGCCAATGAGACCAGAAAGCTGGGTTTTTTAATTATTGCTGCTACGATTCCCACCGCCGTCATCGGCTTTGCCTTTCGAGACATTTTTGCTTCTATGTACCTGTCCCTGGCCGCCATCGGCACCGGCCTCCTGATTACTGGAACCCTGCTTTGGACAGCAGAACGGATCAATAAGGGCCAGAAGCAACTGGGGGAAATGAAATTTATGCACGCCGCACTGATCGGTGTCTTTCAGGCCATTGCCATCACCCCCGGGATTTCCCGATCGGGATCCACCCTGGTGGGAGGTCTTTTCTCCGGTCTGGAAAAGAATTTTGCCGTCAAGTTTGCCTTTTTGATTTCCATTCCTTCCATCCTTGGCTCTGTGGTTCTGGAACTGCCGGATGCTCTTCAGAACGGATTCGATTCCGCCCTGATCCTGCCGGTTCTGATTGGCATTGTGGTATCTGCGGTATCCGGTTTTATTGCCATCAAGACCATGATTCGGGTAGTATCCGGCAAGCGACTCTTCATCTTTTCTGTTTATACCTGGCTGCTGGGAGCTTCCGTTCTCGGTTATACATTCTTCATGTAAGAATAGGATCAAACTATGACAAAGACAAAAGCAAAAGCCGGTCCCCGCTCCGGAGCAACCGGTCCAAAGAGAGGAAGAAAGCCCGGTTCGTCGACAAAAGGGACTGAACCCCGGTCTACTGACGGAAAGGTACTGAATGAGATCTGGGCAGTTATTCTGCTGGGTATTGGCGCTTTTTTAGTGATTGCCCTGCAGACTCAGGCAGCTGGTGCCTTCGGCCATCTGATTTCCAATGTGCTGAAGGGTATTTTCGGCTTGACGGCTTTAATTCTTCCTTATTACCTGATTCTCTACGGAATCCTGCTTTTTACCAGAAAAGCTCCCCGAATCGGTTTGAGATCCCTGTTGTTTCTTCTCATGATTTTCCTTTCCATAACGGTGATCAACGCCGGAAGATTTCTGGGAGCAACCATGCCTCCCGTTACCTTGGATTCTCTGACTACCGTTTACCAGATGGGAATCACCCTAACCGGGGGCGGAGTCGTGGGGATGTTTGTCGGAGGACTTCTGGTCCAGATCCTGGGGAAAGCCGGCATGTATATTCTTTCAGCGGTCCTCTTGATCATATCCCTGATGTTGGTCATCAACACACCCTTGTCCATTTTTCTGGATAAAGGCAGGGAAAGAAGAAAAAAGAGAAAAGAAGCCAGGGAAGCCCTAAGGGAGAAGGTTCAGGCGGAAGAATCAGCCAAACCGGCTCCAGTGAGAGAAAAAACAAAGGAAAAGCCTGAGCCGCCTCTGAATATGTCGGGTAATGGGATGACCCCTGGCCAGATGAAAATTCTGGATTATGTGCGGAACGAAGAAATGAATAAGGCGGAGGCTGTTCCGGAAAAGATTCCGGAGCCGGTTCTGCCTCCCAGAGAAGAGCGGACAGCAGGAGAAGAACCTTCCTCTTCAAAACTTACAAACAGCCAGGCAGCCGCTTCTGCACTGGCTCCTGAGGAAGTACGAAGTGCCGGCGATCCGGATACTTATAAGGGCTATCGGCTGCCCCCCATCGACATCCTGAAAAAAGTCCGGACTTCTGAATCAGCTGCGGACAACGGTCAACTACGGGTAAAAGCGGAAAAATTGGAAGAGACCATGAAGAATTTCAATGTCAACGCCAAAGTAATTCAAGTAACCCAGGGACCGGCTATCACCCGGTATGAAATTCAGCCGGCAGTCGGAGTGAAAGTCAGCAGCATTGTCCGGTTGGCCGATGACATAGCCCTGAACCTGGAGGCCAAGAGTATCCGTATGGAAGCACCGATTCCTGGGAAGGCTGCCGTAGGCATCGAAGTAGAAAACGAACGGGTCAACCTGGTTTCTATCCGGGAATTGATTGAATCAAAAGAATTCAAGAACTCCAAATCCAAGATTTCTTTTGTTGTGGGAAAGGATATCGGCGGCAATGCTATCGTAGCGGATCTGAAATCCATGCCCCATCTGCTGATTGCAGGCTCCACCGGTTCCGGTAAGAGCGTGGCTATCAACAGCATTCTGATCAGCATGCTGTACAAAGCCCGGCCCGATGAAGTGAAGTTTGTCCTGATCGACCCGAAGGTGGTAGAATTGGGTGGCTACAACGGCATCCCTCATCTGCTGATTCCCGTTGTAACCGAACCTTCCAAAGCAGCTGCTGCCCTGAACTGGGCGGTGGCTGAAATGACCGGACGATATAAAAAATTTGCCGAGGAAAGTGTCCGGGATCTGGAGTCCTATAACGACCTGGTCCGGGAAAGAGGAGACCAGGATCTTCTTCTGCCACAGATCGTCATTATCATTGATGAATTGGCGGATCTGATGATGGCTGCCCCGTCCCAGGTGGAAGAATCCATCTGCCGTCTGGCCCAGATGGCCCGGGCAGCTGGAATGCACCTGATCGTAGCTACCCAGAGACCCTCCGTGGATATCATTACCGGTGTCATTAAAGCCAATATTCCCTCCCGAGTGGCTTTTGCTGTTTCCTCCCAATTCGACTCCAGAACCATTCTGGATATGGGAGGAGCCGAAAAGCTGGTTGGAAAGGGGGATATGCTCTTCAACCCCCTTGGGATGGCGAAGCCCATCCGGGTCCAGGGAACCTTCGTGTCCGACTCCGAAGTTCAGGCTGTTATTCAGCATCTGAAGAACCAGGGCATGGAAGCCGAATATTCGGCAGAAATCCTGACCAGCCTGGAAAGGAACACTTCCAATAACAATGAAGATTCGGACGAGGATGACGAATTGCTGAAAGAGGCCATCGACATGGTCCTCAAGGCAGAACAGGCCTCCGTATCCATGATGCAGCGTCGATTCCGCATCGGTTACAATCGGGCCGCCAGAATGATCGACAGCATGGAAGCCCGGGGGATCATCAGCCATGCAGACGGAAGCCGGCCCAGAACCGTACTGATGACCGAAGAAGAATACCGAAGCCGCCAGGAAGAGGCGGAGGAATAGAAAGGAACACTGAAAATAAGAATGAAGATATATATTGAAACCCTGGGTTGCCCGAAGAATCTAAACGATTCGGAGGCTGCTGCAGGGATTTTGGAAAAAGAAGGACATCAGATCGTCCTGAGCCCTGATGAGGCGGATGTGCTGATGGTCAACACCTGTGGTTTCATCAACGATGCAAAAAAAGAATCCATTCAGCGAATCTTTGAAATGTCAGAGGAAAAGAACCAGGGTGCTTCCCTGGTGGTCACCGGATGCCTGTCCCAGCGGTATGGGGAAGAGCTCTACAAAGAGATGCCGGAAGTGGATCTTTTCCTGGGAGTCAATGAATACCCGAGGCTTCCGGAGCTGCTGCAAGGCCTTGGCAAGGATAAAAGAGAAAAACATCTATCCGCCAGCGGCAAGGAGTACGTAGAATTGCCGGAAAGAAAGCGCCTGTCCGGAAGCTGGTCCGCTACCATAAAAATATCCGAGGGCTGCGACAATCGTTGTGCTTACTGTGTCATTCCGGGAATCCGTGGCGGATACCGAAGCCGGACCAGGGAAGCAATTTTGGCAGAAGCAGAAAAATTGGCTGAAGATGGATGCCGGGAACTGATCATCATCGCACAGGATGTCACCACCTATGGCTTGGATCTCTACGGAAGGCTGGCTCTGCCGGAACTGCTGAAGGATCTCTGCCGTATCGAAAAATTAAAGTGGATCCGGCTGATGTACTGCTATGAAGACCGGATTACCGATGAACTGATTCGAGTTATAAAGGAAGAGGAAAAAATCTGTCATTACCTGGACATCCCCCTGCAGCACATCAGTGATGATATCCTGAATGGTATGAACCGCCGATCTACCAGCAAGACTATTCGGTCTACCCTGGAGAAATTAAGAAAAGAAATACCGGACATCCACATCCGAACCACTTTTATTACGGGATTCCCAGGAGAAAAGAAGGAAGATTTCGACCTGCTCTATGACTTTGTCAGGGAGCAGCGATTCAGCCGCCTCGGAGTTTTTGCCTATTCCAGGGAAGAAGGAACTCCGGCAGGGGAACGGAAGGATCAGGTCCGAAGTGATGTGAAGGAGCGAAGAAAGGATTCCCTGATGCGGCTTCAGCAGGAGATATCCCTCTCCCTCAATCAAGAAAAAATCGGCAGGACTTTTGATGTTTTGGTGGAGGAGATCGAGGAAGACGGTTCCTATATCGGCCGAACGATCTACGACGCTCCGGAAATCGACAACGGAGTCCTTTTCACCTCGGAAAAGAACCATGTTCCGGGGGATTTTATACGGGTCCTGATTCAAGATGCCTTTGATTATGACCTGACCGGGGTGGAGGTGGAACAATGAATTTACCCAATCAGCTTACTATGGCAAGAATGATTGCCGTGCCCATATTCATCCTTGTCTATTTAATGGGCTACAACATACCAGCCGCTATAATTTTCATTCTGGCATCTTTTACCGACTTCCTGGACGGATACCTGGCTCGGAAGCACAACCTGGTTTCTAATTTCGGAAAGATCATGGATCCCCTTGCGGACAAGCTGCTGGTCATTTCAGCGTTGGTCTGCATGGTGGAACTGGGAATCGTAGCCGGATGGATGGTCATTGTGATTCTGGCAAGGGAGTTTACCGTAACAGGATTACGTACAGTGGCAGCTGCCCAAGGCATCGTTATCGCTGCCGGCATGACGGGAAAGATCAAAACTGTCCTGCAAATGATCGCCGTTCCGCTGCTCTTGCTGGAAAACTGGCCCTTCCAATTGATCGGCCTTCCGGTGGACCAGATTTTTCTTTGGGCATCGGTCATCATGACCATTGTATCCGGTACAGAATATGTTTATCAGAATCGAAAGGTTTTTTCAATGTAAGGAGACGAACCAATGAAAGCAGCCATTCTCAGCGTAGGAACTGAACTTCTTTTCGGTCAGATTACCAATACCAACAGCGCTTTTTTATCCCGGCATCTCAATATGCTGGGATTTGACGTCCTATATCATTATACGGTGGGAGATAATCCGGCAAGACTGGAAGAAATCCTTAAGCTTGCTTACCGGGACTGTGACCTGGTCATTACTACCGGGGGACTTGGACCAACCCAGGACGACCTTACCAAAGAAGTAGTAGCCCAGGTGTTCCACGACTATCTGGTCACCAGCGTGGAATCCCTGTCCTGGCTGGAAGACTATTTTCGCCGGAACAACCGGGTCATGACCGATAATAACCGTAAACAGGCCAACCTGCCCAGCCGGGCCATCCTTTTCCATAACGATGCTGGAACAGCACCCGGATTTGCCTTGGAAGAGGATAACCGAATCGTGATCTGTCTCCCTGGACCACCCCGGGAAATGAGCCGGATGTTCCTGCAAAAGGCATTGCCCTATCTGGAAACCAAAACCGACGGAATTATTTATCATAAAAGTATCCGCACCTTCGGAATAGGAGAATCTCAGCTGGAAACAACACTGCTGGAACTGATCGACTCCCAGACGGATCCCACTCTGGCCACCTATGCCAAGGAAGGGGAATGCTCTCTGCGAATTGCTTCCAAACGAAAAACCCTCCGGGAAGCAGAGGATGCGGTTGCTGAAATGATTGAAAAGATCAAGCCACTGATCGGAGAGTTTATCTACAGCACCGAAGATGAAGAATTGGTGGAAGTGGTAGGTCGTCTCCTGATGGATAAAGACATATCGGTGTCCTGTGCCGAATCCTGTACCGGTGGTCTGTTTGCCGGAGCCCTTACTTCCATTCCCGGGATTTCAAAAGTCTTTGACCGTGGCCTTGTCACCTACAGCAACCGGGCCAAGGTGGAAGAACTGGGAGTCTCTCCGGTAACATTAGAAGAATTTGGGGCGGTGAGCAGGGAAACTGCCTTGGAAATGGCCCGAGGCCTGAAGGAGGTCACCGGCAGCCGCCTATGTGTATCCATTACCGGGATTGCAGGGCCAGATGGAGGATCGGAAGCCAAGCCAGTAGGGCTTTCCTATGTGGGAACCGTTCTGGACGGCCGGGAATCGGTTACAGAAATCCGCAGCCGGAACGTCAATCGAAACTGGAACCGGAATTATTCGGTACTGGCCATGCTTCACGTGGTTTACAAATTACTCCTTGACATGGAATAAAATGGTATTTATAATAATATATACCAATATTTTTCTACTGATTTTTTCGCCAGAGCCCTTGACCGGATTGGAAATTTAGGGTATTATGAGGAAAAGAACATGTGTTCACATTAATGGAGGTTGCTAAATGGGCATTAACAGAGAAGATAAGGATAAAGCATTGGAAGCGGCACTGCATCAGATCCAGAAGCAGTTCGGCCAGGGTGCTATCATGAAATTGGGGGATGAAGGATCCCGGCTGAATGTGGAAGCTATTTCCACCGGTTCTGTCAGTCTGGACGTGGCTACCGGCATCGGCGGGGTTCCCAGAGGACGAATCGTGGAGATCTACGGACCGGAGTCTTCCGGTAAAACGACCCTGACGCTCCATATCATTGCAGAAGCCCAGAAAAATGGCGGCAAGGCAGCCTTCATCGATGCGGAGCATGCTCTGGATCCGGAGTATGCCAGGAATCTTGGTGTTGACATCGATGAACTGCTGGTGTCTCAGCCGGATACGGGTGAACAGGCCATGGAGATCTGCGAGATGCTGGTCCGAAGTGGTGCACTGGACGTCATCGTCATCGACTCGGTTGCAGCCCTGGTTCCAAAAGCCGAAATCCAGGGAGACATGGGAGACAGTCATGTAGGCCTCCAGGCCCGACTGATGTCCCAGGCTTTGCGAAAGCTGGCAGGAGCCATCAACCGTTCCCATACCTCCGTCATCTTCATCAATCAGCTGAGAGAGAAGATTGGAGTCATGTTCGGTAATCCGGAAGTTACTACCGGTGGCCGGGCACTTAAATTCTACGCTTCCATGCGGCTGGATGTCCGGAAAATTGAAAGCATCAAGTCCGGGGATGCGGTCCTGGGCAACCGGACCCGGGTCAAGATCGTCAAGAACAAAGTGGCACCTCCCTTTAAGATGGCAGAGTTTGACATTATGTACGGCTTTGGAATTTCCAGAGAAGGGGATGTGCTGGATTGTGCTGTCGAAGCTAAAGTCGTGGAAAAGGCAGGATCATGGTACTCCTACGAAGGAAATCGAATCGGGCAGGGCAGAGAGAATGTTAAGACTTTCCTAAAGGACAATCCGGAAACTTTGGAAAGAATTGCCGGTCAGATCAAGGATACCTTTAAGCCGGTTACGATTCAGGCGGATGAAGATGGTGTCATCATTGAATAAGTATTAGTTTGCTGTAAAAAAACCATATTAAACCAGTTACATAAAAACATTTATATACATCAAACCCATATTCAGGCAAAATTATTTCGTAATTTGCTATTGAATGTGGGTATTTTTTTATTTGTTTGTCATTTTTTGTTAATTAGTCTGTCGACTTTAGCAAGAAAGGAGAAAACTTTTGCCAGAGAACAGCAGGGCAATATATAATGAGTTTGTCAAATAATTAACTATTGCAACCAATGGGAGGTTAACATGAATTCACCGGAATTTGAAAAATTGGATCAAATCATTGATGAGTACCTGGAAGTACAGGGCAATCTCATCATCATTCTCCAGAAGGCACAGGAAATATTCGGATATCTTCCCAGAGACGTAATCCGCCATATATCCCGGAGAACAGGCCATACTCAGGCTAAAATCTACGGAGTTGCTACCTTCTATACTCAGTTCCGTCTGCAGCCCATCGGGAAAAACCTGATCATGCTGTGTCAGGGAACCGCCTGCCATGTCAGCGGCTCTAAGGAAATCGAAGAAACCATTATACAGGTTTTAGGAATTAAGGATGGGGAAACCACAGAGGACCAGCTGTTTACCCTGAACAATGTAGCCTGTCTGGGCTGCTGCAGTCTGGCCCCGGTCATGATGATCAGCGGTCCCGACGGAGAAGAAACCTATGGAAATCTGACCAAGGAAACGACAAAGGAAATTTTGAAAGGCATCATGGCAGCCCGGTAGGGCAGGAGGAAATATGAGAATCGTAATCGGACAAGGAAGCTGCGGAATCGCATCCGGAGCAAAAAAGACGGCCATAGAATTTAATAAAATCCTGGGAGAGCACTCCTTACCATACACGACCGTTCCGGCAGGATGCATCGGACTTTGCTATCTGGAACCCATCGTAGATATTGTGGATGAGTCGGGTAATGTATTTCGTTATGTCCATATCACCCCGGATAAAGTTCGGACAATTGTAGAATCCCACCTGATAAAAGGAGAGCCGGTCCTGGAATATCTGATACCTGCTTCCGGGGAAAATTTCCTGAACATGCAGACCCGTATTGCCCTGGCCAACTGCGGCATCATCAATCCGGAAGACATTCAGGAATATATTGCTGCCGGCGGATATGAAGGGATGAAAAAAGCCCTGTCCATGTGGAGCGAAGCCATCTGTGATGAAATCAGCGCATCCAACCTGCGAGGCAGAGGAGGCGGCGGATTCCTGGCGGGAACCAAATGGAACCAGGTAAGGCGACAGATGGAGCCGGTCAAATATGTGGTCTGCAATGCAGACGAGGGAGATCCGGGAGCTTTCATGGACCGGAGTATCATGGAGGGGGACCCCCATAAGATGCTGGAGGGGATGATCATTGCCGGTATCGCTTCCGGTGCCCAGGAAGGTTACATCTATGTCCGGGCGGAGTATCCCCTGGCGGTTCACCGGCTTCGGGTTGCTATTAAACAGGCGGAGGAAGCCGGGTACTTGGGAAAGAATATTCTGGGAAGTGATTTCAACTTTTCCATCAAGATCAATTTGGGAGCAGGGGCGTTTGTATGCGGCGAAGGAAGCGCCCTGACAGCCTCTATCGAAGGCCTTCGGGGCATGCCTCGGGTAAAGCCTCCAAGGACCGTGGAACAAGGCTTATTCGGCAAACCTACCGTGCTCAACAACGTGGAGACCTTTGCCAATGTGCCGGAAATCATCGTAAAATCAGCAGAAGCCTTCAATCAGATCGGTACGCCGAAAAACTCCGGCACCAAGGCGTTTGCTCTCACCGGGAATGTCAATAATACCGGTTTGATCGAGGTGCCCATGGGAACCACCCTGCGACGAATCATCTTTGAGATCGGCGGGGGCATGAAAGACGGAAAGAAGTTCAAGGCGGTTCAAATCGGCGGGCCTTCCGGCGGATGTCTTACCGAGGAGCACCTGGATCTGCCTCTCGACTTTGATAGCCTGACAAAAGTAGGAGCCATGATTGGTTCCGGCGGCCTCGTGGTCATGGATGAAGACACTTGCATGGTCAGCATTGCCCGTTTCTTCATGAACTTTACCCAGCATGAATCCTGCGGTAAATGCGTACCCTGCCGGGAAGGAACCCATGTCATGCTGGAACTGCTGGATGACATCGTCAATGGAGATGGCACTGAGGAAACCATCGAAATGCTCCTGGAGCTGGCCGATACCATATCCGAAACCTCCCTCTGCGGACTAGGAAAAACTGCTCCTTCTCCCGTAGTCAGTACCATTCGTCAATTTCCGGAAGAATACCTGGCTCACGTACGGGATAAGGCATGTCCTGCCGGTCAGTGCCAGGCCTTTAAAAAACTGAGGATCATCGGTGAACTTTGCCGGGGCTGCTCATTGTGTGCCAGAGTCTGTCCGGTGGAAGCCATTTCCGGGGAATTGAAGAAACCCTATGTCATCGATCAGAAAAAATGTATCAAGTGTATGGCTTGCGTAGGATCCTGTAAATTCGGCGCAATTGTCGTGGAATAGGAGGACGGGTTATGGCTCAGAAATTTATGATCATCAATGGGGAACGGGTGCCCTTTAAGGATGAAAAAAATATACTGGAAGTAGTACGAAAAGCCGGCATCGACCTGCCGACCTTCTGCTACTACTCCGAATTATCAGTTTACGGCGCATGTCGGATGTGTATCGTGGAAGACGACAGGGGAAGCATCATGACTTCTTGTTCGACTCCGCCGAAGCACAATATGAGCATCAAGACCAATTCTCCCAAGCTGCATAAGCACCGGAAGATGATTCTGAAACTGCTCCTTTCTTCCCATTGCCGGGAATGTACCGCCTGCTCCAAGAACAAGGATTGCCGGTTGCAGGATTTGGCCAGAAGGTTTGGCATTACCAAGATCAAATTTGATAAAAGCCAGAAAGCCTATAAAGATGAGTACGAAATTGACCGTTCCAGTCCTTCCATCGTGAGGGATCCTAATAAATGCATCCAGTGCGGAGACTGTGTCCGGATGTGTGGGGAGATTCAGAATGTAGGGGCTATTGACTTTGCCCTCCGTGGGTATGAATTAATGGTATCTCCGGCCTTCAACGACCCCATTGCAGAAACGGAGTGCGTCAACTGTGGCCAGTGTGCTGCCGTTTGTCCCACCGCTGCCATCGTGGTCAACAATCAGTCGGAAGAAGCCTGGAATGCTATCTATGACAAGAACATTCGGACTGTGGTCCAGGTGGCTCCTGCTGTACGAGTAGCCCTGGGGGAAGAATTCGATCTGCCTGCCGGGGAAAGCGTTATGCCTCTCCTGGCAGCAGCCCTTCGGAAAATCGGTTTTGATGAGGTCTATGATACCTCCTTCAGCGCTGACCTGACGGTGATGGAAGAGTCGGAGGAATTTCTGAAAAAGCTGGAATCAGGAGCAACCTTGCCCTTGTTCACCTCCTGCTGCCCCGGTTGGGTTCGTTATGCAGAAAACCGTCATCCTGAATTGATGGATCAGGTTTCCAGCTGTAAATCCCCTATGGGTATGTTCAGCAGCCTGATTAAAGAAGAAGCCCGGGTTAAGAAGGATGCCAGAAAAACTTTCAACGTGGCCATCATGCCCTGTACCGCCAAGAAATACGAAGCAGCCCGGCCGGAGCTGACCAGAGAAGGGGAGCCGGATACGGATTTGGTTCTGACCACCCAGGAAATCGCCAACATGATTTGGGAAGCCGGTATCGACTTTTCCAACTTGGAGCCGGAAGCCCACGACATGCCCTTCGGGATGTACAGCGGTGCCGGCATCATTTTCGGAGTCACCGGAGGAGTCACGGAAGCAGTAGTACGGAGGTTGATTGAAGAAAAAGATTCCTTTACCTATACGGATATTGCCTTCTCCGGAGTCCGTGGATTGGATGGAGTTAAGGCCTTCGATCTTCCCTTTAAGGACCGGACCCTTCGTATCGGCATTGTCAGCGGGCTGAAAAACGCGGAGGACCTGATACAAAAAATACAAAAGGGAGAAGAGCATTTTGACTTCGTAGAAGTCATGGCCTGCCCCATGGGATGCATCGCTGGAGCCGGTCAGCCTCAGAGCACCACGGAAGTAAAAGAAAAACGGGCCAAAGGACTTTACCGAACCGATAAAATGACAAAAATTCGGTCTTCAGAGGCCAATCCGGTCATCGAACCAATCTACCGGAACCTGATCAAGGACCAGCAGCACAGGCTGCTCCATGTCCATTATCATGGGAACCCGGAGTCAGGAAATTAAGACTGAAAAACCTTATTAAACCAAGGAAAATCTGTTGACACAACTTCCTGGCTGTGATATTATAATTCAATGTAAGCCGCTCAGAACAGGTTTTTTGGAAACTCGAAAGAGTACCTCGGATGGCGAGACTGGATAGAGGAGGTAAAGAAAGAATGTATGCAGTAATTGAAACAGGCGGCAAACAGTACCGAGTGACAGAAGGCGATGTAATCCAGGTTGAAAAACTGAAGGTTGAAGCTGGTGACACCATCGAATTTGACAAGGTGCTGATGCTGAACGACGGTAGCGAGGTCCTGGTAGGAGCTCCTTACCTGAACGAGAAAAAAGTCTTTGGAAGCGTAGTTGAGAATGGAAAAGCCCAGAAGGTGATCATTTTCAAATATAAGTCCAAGAAGGACTACAGAAAGAAGCAGGGCCACAGACAGCCGTACACCATGGTTGAAATCACATCCCTGACTGGAGAAGCGAAAGCACCTGCAAAGAAAGCCGTTCCGGCCGAAACCGCAGAAGCTGCTGAAGCTGAAAAAAAGCCAGCTGCTAAGAAGCCGGCTGCAGAGAAGAAAACCGTAGCCAAAAAGGCAGCAGAAGATAAGCCGGCTGCTGAAAAAAAGCCAGCAGCAAAGAAGCCTGCCGCTAAAAAAGCTACAGAATAATAATTTTACGATAGCGAGGAGGTGTCGGGTCTATGGCAAGTAAAAAAGGAGTAGGAAGCTCTAAGAATGGTCGTGATAGTGAGTCCAAGCGATTGGGCGTAAAAACAGGCGACGGTCAGTTTGTTACTGCTGGAAGCATCTTAGTCAGACAGAGAGGAACCAAGTTCCATCCTGGTAACAACGTAGGTATTGGAGGAGACGATACTTTATTTGCAACTATTGACGGAGCTGTCCGATTCGAAAGAAAAGACAAGACGAGAAAGCAAGTAAGTGTTTATCCGAAAGAAGCATAAATGATTGAACCAAGCCCCTGTTTAAGGGGCTTTTCAATTATTTT
>JBLJBD010000145.1:0-2410 GCA_047637815.1 Anaerovoracaceae bacterium | reverse complement strand
GAAAATTCATTGGCCGATAAGATCAAGGCTTCCAACGAGATGATCCGGAAATTGCAGGATCGATTAGAGAAAGAAGAAACCCGGCTCTGGAGCCGATTCACCGCCATGGAAAAAGCCATCCAGCAGCTGAACAACCAAAGCTCCTATATCTCACAGTTCTCAGGGAATGCCGGCTACTAAGAGCTTATCCCGGAAAGGAATCATCCATGTACGCAATGCAGGCAAACGTCTTTCAACAGTATAAAAATCAGAGTCTGGAGACCCTGACCCCCGGAGAGATCGTCGTTAAACTCTTCGAGGAGGCTTCCAAGCAAATCAATATCGGCATCTTTGCCCTGGACAAGGGGGAGACTCACCGGGCTTACAATGCGGTAGCCAAGGCACAGCGGGTCATCTATACCCTGAACACCTCCCTGGATATGAAATATGCCATCTCCCTGGAGCTGCGGGATATGTACCTCTTCATGGAGCAGAAACTGATCGAAGCCAACGGCAAGCAGGACACCCAGATGCTCAAGGATATATTGGGACTGGTGGACGAACTGAAGGTCACCTTCCGCCAGGCGGAAAAATTGGCCCGAACGCAGAAATAGCCTCCGTTGAACCATCCAGGAGAACCATCATGACAGAAACTATCCATCCCGGCGCCCCGGGAGAAGAACGTCTTCGGCTGCTGAAGGAGCTCCTCCGGTCCAGCGAAGAACTATATAGCCAGGCCGGTCACCCGGAACAGGCTTCTTCCCTTTTAGAAAAGCGGGAGACCTTGATCGAGAATCTTCAGGAGCTGGATAGCCAGATCCATCAGCGCTACTCCAAAGAGCAGATGGCTCCTTTCCAGCAGGAGGCCGAAGCTCTGATCCAGCTGATCCAGAAACTGGACCAGCAGACCCGGGAACTGATGACCGCCGAGAAAGAAGAAATCCTCACCAGCATACGGTCCAACACCAGTCAGCAGAAGCTGGCCGGGTACACCCAGTCCGCCCCGCCTACCACCGGCAGCCGGCTGGATTACAAGAAGTAAACATACAGACATGAAAAAGAAACCGAAAATTCATCATTGAATTACCGGTTTCTTTTTGATTTAGAAATGATTCTTTCCCTTGTGGTTGAAGCTCAAAATATCCCTTACCCCATACTTTCCAAGCTTTTTCTTCGGCTTGTCTCCTTCCCCTTCTCCATCTTCCGTCAGGAGGCCGGGTTGGGTATCCTGCCAGGGTTGGAGGCGGGCTTGGGCGGCTTCCACCGTCTTATCCACCTCGTCCTTGTGGATGTTGGCGCAGGACCAGCTGAGGGTCCAGGACAGGCTGCATTCTTCCTGGTCCTGTTCACACTGTTCAAGTAACTTTTGAAGGGCTTTTTTCGAGGCAGCCAGCTTGGTCTCCGTAAAGAGGAGCACCAGAGTGTCCTCCGACCAGCGGGCCAGCAAATCGGTCCGCCGGATGTTCTTGTTCAGCACATCGGCCACATAAGACAGGGCTCCGTCCCGCCTTGTCTCCTTGGGGATTCCCTCTTCACATTCCAGGCCGGCTCCTTCCACCCGAATCAGACCCAGGGAAAGAGGATTGCCGTAACGCTGGGAACGGAGGATTTCCCTCTCTGCCTGTTCCCGGAAGCCCTTGTCGTTGAAGAGACCGGTCAGGAGGTCGATCTTGTCGATGGCCTTCATCATCAGTTCTTCCCGGTTAAGCCGGGGCAGGGACTGGGCCATGTAGCGGAATTTAAGGATATTGGGCTTCAAGTCTCGGTAGCCCAGGCAGACCTTCCAGCCGGTGCCGTCATAGGCCATATACTTCTGGGTGGTTTCCTCGCTGACCTGAGACGTGATCTGGTTCATCTCCCGGACCACTACGGAAAACTGAAGGATCAGGGGATAGACCTTTCCCCCGTATTCGCAGTGCTCAAAACGCTTGAAAAAAGTAATATGATAGGAACCCAGCCGATAGATCTTGTTGACAGCATCCTTCCACTCGGTAAAGTCGGTCAGGGGGACGTTGTTCCGGTCCATCTCCGTCAGCAGCAGATAAGCCTGTTCCCAGGCCTCCTCAGCGGTCAGGCGGAAGAAGTTTTCCAAAACCCGGTTGGCTTCTTCCTGCTCCCGGATTTTTCGGTCCACCGGAGGCGGTGCCGGCTTGGGGGCAGGGGGAGCTGGGGCAGGGGCCGTTGTAGTCGCCGGAGGGGCGGCAGAAGCTGCCCTTGCCGGGAATCCTCCGTTGCTTCTGGCTGCCCGGATCAACTCCAGGTTGTATTGTTTCCGCTTCAAAGGTTCGCTTAATACCCCGTAGGCCAGGTTGATTTCCATCATGTGCTCATTGGCCCGGGGGTGCTTGCTGATATCCGGATGATACTTCTTGGAGAGGGCCCGGTAGGCCGCATCGATGATCTCCTGGGCTGCATCCGGATGAACCTGCAG